>JACPLA010000086.1 GCA_016186715.1 Ignavibacteriales bacterium
CGTGACACAAGAAAACCCGGGAGAACGGAGAACAACACCATGATCACGGGTAAGAGGATGAGAGAAATCAAGAACGCCTTGGACTTGATTTTTTCCAGAAACTCCCATTTGGCGACACGGAGGAATTTCATCGGACGTTGTCCTTCAGCCCCGGAGATGTTCCCTTCACACCGGCCCCCTCGGCAACCTCCGGGGGAATTCCGACAGCGTCGATAAAAATGGAGTTCAACGACGGCTCCACGATTTCAAATTTGCGGAGGGCAAGCTTTCCATCGAAATATTTCAAAAGGTCCGTGGCCTTTTCGGGATCAACCAGTTCGATTTCTGCATAATTCTGATACACATCGGCACGTTTGACAATCGGCAGTTGGCCGAGGAAGGAAGCATCGCCCTCGAATTCCACATGCACGGAATTATGGCCGTACCGTTTCTTGATCTCTCTCAGGGAACCGTTCAGCACCGGCCTACCTTTGTTGATCAGACAGATATTGTCGCACAGCTTTTCCACCTGCTCCATCTGATGGGTGGAAAAAATGACGGCGACATTCTGCTTGCGGACTTCCATGAGGACATCTTTCAGCAGGATCTGGTTCACCGGGTCGAGCCCTGAGAAAGGCTCGTCGAGGATCAGAAGCTGAGGCCGGTGAATCAACGACGTGATGATTTGAACTTTCTGCTGATTTCCTTTGGACAGTTCCTCCACCTTGTCGTGAAGTCGGTCGGCAAGGCCGAACCGTTCGAGCCACCCGACCGCCCGGCGCCTCGCTTCTTCCTCGGAAACTCCCTTGAGGGAAGCAAAATAGAGGATGGTATTGATGATTCTGCTTTTACGATACAGTCCGCGCTCTTCGGGCAGATAACCGATGATGTTCCAGGTATCCGGACTGAAGGGTTTGCCGTCGAACCTGATCTCGCCCCCGTCAGGTTTGATGATATTAATGACCATGCGGATGGTGGTTGTTTTTCCGGCTCCGTTCGGGCCCAGGAGACCAAAGAGCTCCCCGCGTTTCACTTCGAAGGAAACGTCATCCACCGCAACAACGGTGTCAAATTCTTTGCGAAGATTTTGTACTTCCAGCACTGAGATCTAACCGCAGAGGACGCGGAGAAGACGCAAAGGACGCAAAGGGATCAAAGCCCGTTGACGACCCTGCGGATTCC
>JACPLA010000087.1 GCA_016186715.1 Ignavibacteriales bacterium
GGCCAATATCCCGTTCCGCTTTTCCCCTTTGACGAAGCCACGAGGAACGGCGGCCCAGGAAATCGTCGGTGCTCTTGATATCCTCAATCGTGTAGTGTATTTCGGCAATGGAAGAATCGGACAGGCCGGCCTCTCCTTGGGTGCGCGTCGCGTAGAAGCTCCCGATTCGCTCCAGCGATCCATAAGCGGCGCTCACAGAGATCGCCTGTGTGGGACGGTAGAGAAGCGAGGCTTCGCGGATTTCTTCGTCTCCAACGGGAAGAGCATCGAAATTCCATTTCCGACCGAATTCGACTTCATTGGCCCGGTCAAGGGAAACAAACTTCCGGTCGACGTACCGTTCGGAAAAGGAAGCATCGAGCTCCCCCAGTTTCGCGGAACCGATGGCGACTTCCTGTTCGCGGTACCGGGCGGTCAGCTTCACAGCCTGGCCCGATTGGTGCCTGTCGATGGCGGAAAGTCTGTTTTGATCGTTCTGCGAGACGGCGTATTCCCCTGACACAGAAAGGGATTGTGAGATCTGAGCCGCAGCGTTGAGGTCCACCACGCGCGCCAGACGGGGGATGGGAATGAATTGGATCGGCAGGTAATTTCCCCGTCCTACACCGGCGAAGACAAACTGTCCGAGTCCGATCCGGACGTAGCCCGCGGAATCTGCCGGCATCTGATCGACAAACGAAAATCGAACGGTGTAGAAGGCATTCGGATCTCCAGGGGCATAATGGAACAAGGCGTACGGTTTCCCGCCGATGGTGGTATCCCGTCGTACATACTGTCCCCTTCCAGCGCCGGTTGCACTGTCGGCGCCGGCAAACGCAACACCCGATTGTGACGCCTTGAACCGATCGTCGCCGCTTTGAGCCAGGATGCTGCGGGCACGATCGTCCAGGGTCACATCGACGGGAGCGTCCGGGTCATCGGACTCCTGAATCACAAGCGCGTTGATTCGAATTTTTTCATTCAGCAACCCTGCCTGCACAGTGGCCGCCGCGTAGTTCCTCTCATAGTTCCTGTCGGTATATTCGAAATCGACGATGATGCGAGAAGCATTGGTGATCAGACGCCTGCTCATAAAAGTGACTTCCGCCGCAGCATAATCGATCGTGTAATCAAGGATTTCTCCGCGGGCCATCGTTTCGCCGTCCAGGTACACCCGTTCCGTTCCAGCGATAATAATGATGGCTCGCTCGCCGTTCTGTCCCGCAAGCCGGTACGGTCCCTGGTTTCCTTCTCTTCCCTGGAACGTCATCGTATGATATTTTCCTCTTGCCGCTGCTCCCGTCACCGTCACCTCACCCGACCATTGGGAACCAAAGATCCCCGAGGAACGAGCCTGACCTTGAGCCCCTTGCAATTTTCGAAAAACACGGGCAAACTCTCCGCCCTGCGACTCACGGACAGCCACGTTGAAATCGCCCAACGTGGCCCCGAACGTCGGATGCCGGAGCTCCACAAAGACCTTGTCGACTTCCTGAAGTGTTTGCGTCGTTCCTTCGGGCTGGATGGGAGAGTTTTCATCCGTCAGCGCGGCGACAAGATCCACGTCCTGCGACAGCTTTCCGGCGAGCTGCATCCGAAATCCGGAATTCAAGGATACATCCCGATTCGAGCCTACGGAAAATCCCCGAAAAATCGATCCGCTCTTTTGCAATTCATCTCCAAAAAAATCGTCCACAGAAAAAGCGGGTCCGCTTGGTACGATCACCTGTTCCTTCTTGCCTGCCGAATCCGTGCGCACATCGAGTCGCTGGAGGGAATAGTGTCGTTTCAGCTTCATCGGATACGATTGGTAGAAGACATCAAGTCGATGGGGGCGTCCGTCCCGGAGAGTGTTGTTGACAACGGACGAACCAAGGAGGATTTCACCGTACCGGTAATTCACGACATAGTCGTCATCCCGACGAAGGTGGATTGTGGAGTCCAGGACCAGGGATTCGCTTTCGGGAACGATGAACTCGCGGGAAAGGAGGATCAAAGAGTCCGCGCCGGTTGGAAAGAACGATTCAGTCCAACTGTACTGACCCAGGGCTATGAGAGGACAAAAGAAGAACAGGATTGGAAGGAGAGACCGGCGCACAGTGCCTCTGAAATGCGACTGAGATTGGACAACCCTGTAACCTTGTGCGATCCGGCCCTTTTCCAGCTATAAGAGAGGGATAACTATTATCATGCAGAATTCCGACACCGCCGGGTCCTCGTTAAGTTATCCGTCGGCTTTGTCGGATATGTTTGTTGTGCCGAAGGGGGGAGTCGAACCCCCACCCGGGGTAAGCCGGACCGGATTTTGAGTCCGGCGCGTCTGCCAATTCCGCCACTCCGGCGCTTTGGTAATTGGTTAATTTGTGATTGGTTAAATAGGACTTCTCCCCATTCACCATTTAACCAATAACCAATCACTACTTGGTGCACCCACCAGGACTCGAACCTGGAACCCACTGATTAAGAGTCAGTTGCTCTACCAATTGAGCCATGGGTGCGTAAACATGGAAAATTGTGAATTGCAAAGTGAAAATTGCCAGGTTGTCAGGGCTGCTGCGGCTGCGGGGATACCGGCTGAGCGGTCGGAGGAAGCACCCCCGTCGCCGGAGCCTGACTCTGAATGACACTCTGCTGCACCTGCTCTCCGCGTGGAAGGACGACGAGATTAATGAACAAAGCAAGGATAAGAAACGTCGTGGCCAGAAACGTCGTGGTCTTGCTCAGGAAATCGGATGTCCGTCGAACGCCAAAGACAGCACCGATATTCGCCCCGCCAAAGGATCCAGCCAGTCCACCCCCCTTGCTTGCTTGCATCAGCACCACCACAATGAGCAGAATGCTGATAACGACCTCGACAAACATGAAAAACGTGTAAAGTCCCATACAAATCCTTCGGAATGAGAAAAATTCCCGCTCTGGTCGGGGATGCTACAGTGAAAAGATATCCTTTTTTCGCGGCAAAGGCAACAGATGTAGTGCCTCATGTCGGGAAAGAAAATCGCAGAGGATAAGTCTTTCTTTTTGTTTGATACTCTGCGTTCCTCTGCGACCTCTGCCTCTCTGTGTTGATCTTTTCAAGATAAACTGAGACACTACTCAAACAGAGTGCTCCGGCACCTACAGATAGTCAAATCCCCGAAGCTTCAGATTGAGGTTCACTCCGCCATCAGGCTCATCAATCTCCGCTCCGCCGTTTCCATATCCCAACCAGTTCCAATTCCGAAGCACCGCCCGACGATCCTCTTTCGCCAACAAGTTGAAGTCGGGAATGGAATTTCTGAACGACGGATGTTTTTCGTACTTGTCGGGATCGACCAACGAAAAGAACTGCTTCCGCTTGATCACACCGGTCAACGATTCGGACATTTTGCCGCCCCGCCGCCGGAGCAGCGCGATGCCGTCCCTCAACCACAGCCGACCCGTTTTCACAAACCGGCCTTCATCCCGAATCTCAATGACGAGGTGAGGAAGAAGCGTTGAGACCTTCAGAAGAAAATCGCACACCAGAAACGCGTTCCATTCGTTGTCCGCAACTCTTGTATAACCGCTTGCCAAACAATCGTCGAAATATCCTCCCCACTTCACAAAAACCAGGTGATCGCGTTCCAACTGCTTCACTGTCTCGGTCTCCGAAAGACCCTGCGACTTCAGTTTCTCCTTCCGCTCCTCGATGATCGTCCAGATGCTTCTTTCCAACCCGGAAAATTCCTCTACATTAGGAAAGAGAAGGTACCGGCGAAAGGCCAGCTTTCCCGTGGTCCATGAGAACTCGCTGTTATACCAATGCTGGAGACGCCGTACTTCATCCCACTCCTCGTCGGTAATAAGATATTCCGAACGCTCCTCGACCTTATAGATAATCCTGCGACTCATGATTGCCGTTTCCGAAGACGCCCGATCTGGTCGACGTATTTTCCAAGAACGTCGAATTCCACGTTCACTTTGTCTCCGACCTTTATCGTTTTGAACGTCGTCACCGCCCGGGTATGCGGAATAATGGATACGGCGAATTGATTCCGGCCGAGTTTGGCGACGGTGAGACTGACTCCGTTCACAGCGACCGAACCGACAGGAATAAGAAACCTTCGAAATTTCCCCGCAACCTGTATCCAAAATACCCAGCTGCTCTTTAACCATTCGATTTTCTTCACGGTTCCCAATCCATCAACATGCCCAAGGACAAAGTGACCGCCTAATCGGGAAGCGGGCAAAAGAGGTCGTTCGAGGTTCACTGCATCACCTGCACGCAGTCCCCCGAGCGTTGTTTTCTCCAACGTCTCCTCAACCGCTTGCACGCTGAAGGTCTTTCCCCTTGCCTCCGTGACGGTAAGACAGACCCCTTCAACGCTGATGCTCTCGTTCCTCTTAAGACTCCCGCCGGTCTTCTCTCCATAAATGGAAAACACCACGCTCCCACCTTTTCGGCGGACGGTTCTGACCGTCCCGGTTTCTTCTACAAGACCTGTAAACATTCTCGGTTCCCTTGTGAGGAATTTAGTACTTTATTGCGCCCTCGATCATAACATTGTCGTCAAAACGAATCACCGACGGCGACAGTATCTGAATCGCCTTTGAAAGACGCCGCGGTGACAAGGTAATTCCATGGATGCCGGAGCCGAGGATCTTCGGCGCGAAAAAACAGTACATTTTTTTTGCCTGCCTCTCTTGCAAGAAAAGTCGAATCGTTTCCGCTCCCCCCTCAACGATCACCGAGCTGATGCCCAGGTCGGCCAACACATGGAGAATCTCAAAGCTCGTCAGTCTTGTGCTCCTTGAACGAATTCCAAAAACCTGAACTCCCAACCTTTCCAGCTGAACAACCTTGTTCCGTTTTGCGCTCATCGCCCGTTGCGACGTCAGAACGATTGTCGGGGCGCGCTTCGTCGCACAGACACGGGAGGAAGCGGGAATTGAAAGAGTTCCGTCAAGGACCACCCTGTGAGGATTCCTTCCCTTCACCAATCTGACCGTCAACTCCGGATCGTCGCGCCTGACCGTTGTTGCTCCGACAAGAATCGCGTCGTATTCGGATCTGAGCCGATGACCGTACGCACGGGCCAAAGCCGTGGTGATCCATCGGGAATCTCCCCGGACGTCCCCGATCCGTCCATCAAGGGTCTGGGCTACCTTTACTCCGACAAACGGCAGGCCGGTCTCCATGAAAGCAAAGAATTTTTCGTTGAGCTGCCTCGCCTCCTTCCGAAGAATTCCCTGAAGAACCCGAATTCCGGCTCGTCTCAGTGCCCTGAATCCACGGCCGGAGACGATCGGATTCGGATCGGGGAGAGAAGCCACAACGGTCCGGACGCCCGCCCGAATGATAGCTTCGGTGCACGGCGGCGTCTTCCCTTGATGCGAACACGGTTCGAGATTCACATAGAGCGTCGACCCTCGTGCACGACCTCCTGCCGACCGAAGGGCTTCAACTTCGGCATGTGCACCTCCGAAACGACGATGCAAGCCTTCCCCAACCACCAATCCCTTCCGGACGATCACGCATCCCACCAGAGGATTCGGGTGGGCCCAGGCCCTCCCCCCATCAGCCAGTTCCAGACACCTGCGAAGGTATTTCTCCTCTGTCCGACTCATTTCCACCTGATTTTCAACTCGGCATCGACCGCTACCTTGAGCAACTTTGCAGCGCTGGCGTTCTTCACGACAATTTCGACCAACCCACTGCTCCCCTGAATCAAACACGGTCGTTTTGCAGGGGCATCGCGATAATTTTCAACCCACATTGCAACAACAGACTTTTTCACGGACAAAGACTGCACGGATGCGCGAGCATTTGTCATCCGGATATTGGAGATGACGTTTCCAAATGTATCAATATGGAGAACGACACTCTCTCTTGATCCTTTCTGCTTCACGAACAGATTCCGCGGCGAAGGTGGAAGGATCGCCGTTCCGACCTGACCCAGCTCCACACCACCGGAAAGATAGGCTGCCACGGGAGCAAATACATCGCGTCCATGAAAGGTCGCCGAAAGATCGGTCAGCACGTAGCGGGACTTGTCTACTTGCACCTCGACACAACTGTGTACTCTCTCATCACCCAGGACAAAATCGAGGATCCCATTGTCGGGGGCGAGAAAGACAGCCCGCCTCGTTTTCACCGCAAGGATTCTCCTCCTGCTCCCGACCCCCGGATCGACCACTGCGCAAAAAATCGTTCCCTCGGGGAAAAACCGGTAAGAAGCCCAAAGGAGGTATGCCCCTTGCCGAGTACGTTGCGGCGCCACTGTATGAGAAAGATCGATGACCCGAGTCCGGGGGTTGATGGCGGCAATCACACCTTTCATGGTCCCTACATACTGATCCGACAGCCCGAAATCGGTCAGCAAAGCTATCGGGGGCGGCCACTGTCGCCGGCGGGGAAGGAATCTGGTGAGGAAAGACATGGGTGAACACTGAGGTCAAAAGAGAAGTCTTACTTCTGCATCCTGGCGCTCTTGCCTGTTTTTGCAGATTTATAGATCGCATCCACGATCTTCATCCTGTGCACCGCTTCCTCCCCGGTGGAGATCACCGGGTGCAATCCGCGCAGAGAACCGACCCAATGTTTCAGTTCGTTTTCGTACGACTTGCGGTAGAGAGCCTGGGAAGTCTCATGCGTCACGGGAGCGAGATTGACGAGACTGCCGTGCATGCGTTTGAGAATTCGGAAAGGATTCAGAGAGCCGCTGCCTTCGGTGCCAAAGATATCGCAATAAAAGAAGTCTTGATCCGACTCGAACGACCAACTCGATTCGATGGAAATCGTCGATCCGTTTTTCATCCTGATGAAGACCACGGAAGAGTCCTCCACTCCCTTTGTGTTGTGGGAGTAATTGGCCGCGATCACTTCCTTAACTTCCGGATACCCCATCATCCAGAAGGTCAGGTCAAACATGACAATCCCCAGATCGAGAACCACGCCTCCGCCCGATTTCTCCTTCCGCGTCAGCCAGGGATTGGCGACATGGAGTTTTTTCAGCCACCCGGCCTTTGCGTAATAGATTTTCCCCAATTCGTTTCCCTGAACGAAATTCTTCAAGATCATCGAGTCAGGCCTGAACCGGTTGTTCATCCCCACCATCAACCTCCTCCCGTTTTTCTTGGCCGCGTTCACGATGGAGATCGCTTCATTTTGAGTGCGCCCGAGCGGCTTTTCAACCAAAACATCTTTCTTCGCTTCAAGAGCGGCGATGGCAGCGGCCTGATGTGCATTCGTCGAGGTGCACACATCGATACCGGTGAGGTCTTCCTCGCGTTTGAGCATCTCCTCAAAATTGGAATAGAATCGCCGAATACTGAACTTCCTGGCCACTGACTCCGCCTTGGCTTTGTCAAGATCGCAGACTGCGACGACCTCGGCATCGGGAAGCTTGGTAAGAATCGGAATGTGAATCGTCTGAGCGATTGTTCCAAGTCCGATAATACCGATGCGGGCGCGTTCCATACGGCCTTGGCTTTTTCTAGCTCGTGATCAGCTCATAGGCGGATTTGCCCTGTGCGGAGGAGAGAAACGTCTTTGTCACCTCTGCGATTCCGCCGGCATCCAGTTTGAGCATGGCGTGGAGTTCGGCAGGCGTGCCGTGATCGACAAATGAATCGGGAAGACCGTGCAGCTTGACCGAAACATTGGAAATCCCCTGTCTCGCAAGAGATTCGAGGACAGCCGCTCCGAACCCGCCGTGGACAACGTTGTCTTCAATGGTGAGGATCATGTCGATTCGCGAAGCCACTTCACGAACGATCGCGTCATCCAACGGCTTCACGAATCGCATGTTCACCACTTCGGCCTCGATCCCCTCCTTGGCAAGGATCCCGGCTGCATTCAGGGCATTTGGGACCATGTTTCCGATCGCCAGCAGCGCGACGTCTTTGCCCGGTCGAAGGGGCTCGGCTTTGCCAATTTCGAGTTTCCGAAAGTCCTTACGGACGGGAACACCAAGAGCGTTTCCGCGGGGATACCGGAGGGCAATGGGGCCGTTAAATTCGATTGCCGTGTAGAGCATATCCCGCAGTTCCTGTTCATCCTTGGGCGCCATGACAACCATCCTCTGAATACACCGGAGATAGGAGAGGTCGAGCGCGCCATGATGGGTCGGGCCGTCGGCACCCACCAGGCCCCCGCGATCCATCACAAACACAACGTGAAGACCCTGAATAGCCACATCGTGAATGAGCTGATCGTAGCCCCGCTGGAGAAAGGTGGAATAAATTGCGGCAACAGGAATATACCCCTCCGTCGCCATTCCTCCGGCAAACGTCACGGCATGCTGCTCGGCAATTCCGACATCAAAAAACCGTTCAGGTATTTCTTTTTGAAGAATCGTCAGCCCTGTCCCATCCGGCATCGCAGCCGTAATTCCGACCACCTTGGGGTTCATCCGGCACATCTCAACCATCGCCTCCCCAAAAATCTTCGTGAACGCCGGGGGCTCGTTTCCTTTCTTGTGCATGACCCCGGTGATCTTGTCAAACGGCGTTACGCCATGAAGCCTGGTCGCTTCTTTTTCCGCCGGCGCGTAGCCCTTCCCTTTCTGAGTAATCGTATGAATAAGGATCGGGCCTTTCAGGTCTTTCACGTGACGAAAGATTTCGATCAGTTTCACAACATTGTGACCGTTGAACGGACCAAAGTAACGGAACCCCAAAGCTTCGAAAAGCATCCCCGGTGTCACAACAGCTTTCACCCCTTTTTCGAGTTTCTGGGCAACGACGCGCAGGCGGTCGCCAAAGTCGTCCAATTTCCCGGTCAGTTCCCAAACGTTCGCTTTAAATTTATTATAGATCGGATGGGTGAGCACCTCCGAAAAGTAATCGTGCAGCGACCAGAGTGTGGGATGCAGGGACGAGAGGGAGACCATCTGGTTATCGTTGAGAATAACGATCATATCTTTTTTCAGAAGACCCGCGTTGTTCATTCCTTCGTAGGCCATCCCACCCGTGAGCGAACCGTCCCCGACGACCGCGACCACCTTGAAATCTTTCTGGTCGAAATCCCTGGCGACGGCGATCCCAAGGGCGGACGAAATTGCCGTACTCGCGTGTCCGGCTCCAAAAACATCGTATTCACTCTCTGCCCTTTTCAAGAAGCCGCTCAGGCCGCCAAGCTGGCGGATCGTTTTCATCTGGTCTTTTCTTCCGGTCAGGATCTTATGAGGGTAGGCCTGGTGTCCCGTATCCCATACGAGCCGATCGCGGGGCGTATCAAACGTATAGTGCAAGGCCACGGCAAGCTCAACCGCTCCCAGGCCGGCGCCGAAGTGCCCCCCCGTCTTGGAAACGGAATCGATCAGAAAATCACGCAGCTCTGCACACACCGCTCTCAGGTCCTTGATATCGAGTTTTCGCAGGTCCACGGGGCTGTGAATCGTGTCGAGAAACTGATAGTTTGTTTCGTTCATGAGGTACTCCTACGGGTCCAGGTCTTCAAGCTCGAATTGTCCGTCGACGGTCTTCGAAAGTTTTTTCAGACGAAGCTCGGTTGCCTTGAGTTTTTCGTTGCACTGTTTGGAGAGTTCGAGTCCCTCTTCATACAGTCCGAGGGCTTGATCGAGAGGAATATCGCCGCCTTCCAGGGATTCGACAATCTCCTCCAGTCGTTTCAGCGACGCCTCAAAGGACTGTTTCGTCGGTTTCTTTGCGCTCATTTCTTTGAATTCTGGCCGGAACGGCTCCGTCGAAGAAGTGGATTTCGGTTTCATCCCCCTGTTTGAGTTGAACGGCCCGCGTAATCGTCCGGTTGTCCCGTTGAATCATCGCGTAACCGCGTCGTAACACATTGCGGGGCCCCAGGGCATTCAGTTGCTGCTGCAGCGAGAGGAAACGTTTCTGAACTTTTTCAAAAAGGCGAAACGATGCCGATGCCAGGCTCTTTTCGAGTTCATCGACCCGCTGGGAGTATTGAACCAGCAGATCCTTCGGCCTATTGAACGAGTAACTGAGCACCAGGTGTTCAACGCGCTGCCGCATCTGCGCAATCCGATCCGCCAGGCGCTGCCGCATAGTATAGGAAGAGTTTCGTAGAATATCAATGATCTCGGCTCGATCAGGAGCGACCAATTCGGCCGACGACGACGGCGTCGGTGCTCTGAGATCGGCGGTGAAGTCCGCAATGCTGAAATCGATTTCGTGCCCTACTGCGCTGATCACGGGAATCTCCGAAGCGAAGATCGCGCGGGCAACAACTTCCTCGTTGAAAGCCCAAAGATCTTCAAGAGAGCCGCCGCCCCTCGCGAGGATCACGCAATCGAGTTCACCGTATCGATTCACATCTTCAACGGCGCGCGCAATTTCTTCGGCCGCGCCCACGCCCTGCACGCGGACGGGAACGACGACCACATTCAACGAAGGAAACCGCCGGGACAAAACGCTTCTGATATCCTGCAACGCAGCTCCGGTGGGAGACGTAATAATTCCAATCCGGTCGGGGAATCTTGGAATGGGACGTTTCCTGGAAGGATCGAACAACCCTTCCGCCTGGAGTTTTTGTTTCAGCGCTTCAAACGCCTGTTGAAGCTCGCCGACTCCCACAGGAAGGAGTCTCAGCACGTCGATCTGATAATTCCCCCGCGGAGGGTACACGGTCAGGGCTCCCCGTGCCTGCACCTTTATCCCGTCTTCGGGTGTAAACAGCAACCCCTCCGCCCTGCTTCGCCACATCACCGCGGAAAGCTGGGCTCCCTCGTCCTTGAGCGTGAAGTAATAGTGCCCCGACGAATGCTTGCGACAATTCGAGATCTCCCCCTGAACCCAGATGAGAGGAAAACTGGATTCGAGCGACTGTTTAATGATTTGTGTCAGTTCGGAGATTGAAAGGACGCGTCGTGGTATCTGTTGAAGATCGAACATTGTCGGAAAAGTAGGGAGACTTCACGTGACAGTCAACCAATCATCCCTTCTTTCGATGCCGCCTCCTTTCGGAGTCTTTCTTCAGTAGTGTCTCATTTTCGAAGGGATACCTCCCTCTGTGGAACTCTCTTTTGAAGCTCTGTATCACTCTGTGAAATTAATCCAGGTTACGCGCCTGCCTCCCGTCAGGCAGGGAGTGACCAGAGTCTGGCAAAAGCCGGTCAGTGTAGAGTAAACCGAGACACGACCTCTTTCTTTACTTTCGACTCCTTCTTCGGTATATTCATCGGGGAAAGTCAGACCTCAAAATTCATGAATGCAGATATTCTTGTCATAGGAGCTCATCCGGACGACATCGAACTCTCGTGCGGTGCGACGGTGGCTACACTTGTCCGTCAGGGGCTCCGAGTCGTGCTTGCCGACCTTACCGAAGGAGAGCTTGGCACCCGGGGGACACGGGAGATCAGAGCCAGGGAGGCGCGCCAGGCCGCAGAAATCCTCGGAGTCGCAGCCAGAAGAAATCTCGGCATTCAGGACGGAAATATCGAAATCAACAAAACAAATCTCCACCAAGTCATTTCTCTGATCCGGGAACTGACGCCGTCGATAGTCATTTGTCCTCATTCGTTTGACCGCCATCCCGATCATGTCCATGCCCATCAGCTGACGCGGGAAGCCTGGTTCTATGCTGGTCTTGCAAAAATGACCACAACGCTGCGCGGGAAGGAGCAAAAACCCCATCGCCCTGATAACTGGTTTGAGTTCATGCAGTGGCACGAGTTCACTCCTTCGTTCATCGTCGACGTTTCTGAGACCTGGGAAGTGAAGATGAAGGCGGTCCACGCCTACGAATCCCAGTTTTTCCGGAAAGAATCCGATGAGCCCGAAACAAAGCTGAGCAAGCCGGAATTCCTCGACCTGGTCCAAACCCGCGGGCGCGCATACGGACATAAGATCGGTGTTCAATTCGGGGAACCCTTCTACTCCCCGGTGCCCATCGGAATCAGCAGGTTTACCGACCTTTTGTTGACAAAGGGCTGATGGATGAGCGAAACAAGTGCCCCGAAAGGAGGAGTCCGTCGGCTCTCCGGCGAAAAGAAACGCGCCTTGAATTATGACGTAGAAATCGATATATTAAAAAAGGCCCGAATTTTGTAACGGAATTCAAGGGCGATTTTCTTTTTTTTGAATCGATGCATTCCCAACGTACCATAGTAACCGCTATCCTTCTTCTGGGAGCCTTCTCCTTCTTCAACGTGGGCATGCCCGTCTATTTGTATCTGTGCCCCATGATGAGCAGCCAGAATCCAATGTGTGACATGTGGGCGCCGGCCTCATCGAGCGATTCCGCGGTGACAAATCAGACTGCCGCGTGCTGCGCGAAAGTTTTCGTCGCCGACCGGAAGACAACCCCGTTCCTGAAAGCCCAGGATTCCTTTCCTGGCCAGGACAGGCCCGTGGTTGAAGTTTTCATCATCGAAGGTGCGGACCCGGTGCAAGCCAATTTCTATGCCGTCGGGTCACTCGAAATTCAACGCACCAAATACGCCCCCCCTGTTTTCCTCCTCCATTCCGCGTTTCTCCTCTGAGATTCTTCTTCTGATGCTTTTCTGAGCCTGCACCGTGCGCAGGTTCTGTGGTTTGTTTTATCCAAGAATCAGGAGAAGCTATGAATCGAATCGTCGTTGCTGCCGCGTTCCTCGTGATCATACCCGCATTCCTCAAGGCCCAGGAGGCCGAACCTGAAGACCTGCAGTTCCTGGTCATTGAAGCGCTCATGGTCAATCCTCAGATTGCAGCGGAAGTCGCGCGCATGAGAAGCGCCGAGAGCAGAATACCCCAGGCCGGCTCGCTCGATGATCCGGAACTCACGTTCAAGCAAATGGAGATTCCCGGAACTTCCCTTGGGAAGGCGATGTCTTCCAACATCGAACTGATGCAGATGATCCCCTTTCCAACCAAACTCTCCTTGCGTTCCCGGATCGCTTCCGTCCGTGCCGAACATGCTCACCATGAGCACCTCGAGAGAGTTGTTGCGATTATCGAAGATCTTAAGTCATCCTACGCCATGCTGTGGTACGCCCGTACGGCATTGGCCATCAATCGCGACAACCAGTCTCTGCTCTCACAGATCGTCCGGACGGCGGAAACACAGTACGCTGTCGGAAGAGTCTCGCAGCAGGATGTGCTGAGGGCGCGCATTGAACTGGCCAGAACTCGTTCCGAAGAGGCGGTTCTGCGGCAGGAAACGATTACCGCGGAGAGCATGCTGCGAGCGCTTCTGAACCGGACACCGAACGCTCCCGTCGGACCTGTGACGATGTACAGCCTCAAGGTCCCCACCGTCACCGAGGAGGCTCTGATCCGCTATGCCCTTGCAAACAGGCCCATGGTGGTGCATGATTCCCTCAGCATCTACGAGACCGAGCTGATGGTGAGTATGGCAAAGCAGGAATTCATACCGGATTTCCGGATTTCCCTGGAATATATCCAGTCTCCGGAATTGGGCAACAAACGCTGGTCGATTATGGCCGGAATTTCGATTCCCTTTGTCCCCTGGAATCTGGCAAAGGCCTTCGGGAGGGTTGAAGAAGCCAGGGCTGAGCAAGCGATGAAAACATCGATGTTTCAGGCTTCGAAGAATATGGTTGTAGCCCGAATCAAAGATGCTTACGCCAAACTTCATGCCTCCGCGGTTCTTTCCCAAACGTACGAACGCGAAATCCTCCCCCAGAGCCGCCAATCCCTGTCTTCGCTGATGACGGAGTATCAAACGGGGAGAACCTCGTACCTCATGCTGATCGATGGCTATCGCATGTATCAGATGGTGCGAATGGAATCCGCAATGGCTCGAATGCGCTACGAGCAGGCGGTTGCCGCCCTGGAGAGGCAGGTAGGCGTCATTGATCTTTCTATCGTTCCCGAGTAGTCAAAGGAGATTGCACCATGAGAACAGTCACCGTTGTTTTCGTCACAGTTTTGCTGACGCTGGCCGGATGTGCCACGAACGACAATCACGGACAGCATGCGGCTCGGGAGGCGCCTGAAACACCCGAGGAATACTACACGTGTCCGATGCATCCTTCGGTTCGGAGCGACCGGCCAGGCGCCTGTCCGGTCTGCGGTATGGCACTGGTGAGGAAAACCGCTCTCCAAGAAGCAACACCCGACGATCTGACAAAGCTTCGGCAGGTAAGCCTCTCCCCCACACAGCGGGTCCTCGCCAATGTGTCCACGCTCCGAGCCACCGTTTCAGCCAGGTTCCGCGGCCGAATCGAAAAGCTCCACGTCGCTTTCACAGGAGATCAGGTACGAAAAGGACAACCGCTTTTTGATCTTTACAGTCCTGATTTGATCAGTGCTGAGCAGGACTACCTCCTCGCCTCTCACGCTCTTTCTTCATCTGCAGATGAATCCCTCCAGTCCGGTTCGCAGCAGCTCCTGAATGCCTCGCGGGACCGATTAAAGATCCACTTCGGAATGACGGACGCGCAAATCGACCGGCTCGAATCATCCGGCATCACCAGGAATACCGTCACATTCTTCGCGCCGATTTCGGGGACCGTTATCACGAAGGAAATCCTTGAAGGCCAATACGTTGACGAAGGAACCTCGCTGTACGAAGTTGCCGACCTGTCTCGTGTCTGGGTGTACTTCGACATGTATGAGAACGACATCGGCGCTGTTAAGCTCGGACAGGAGGTTCGTTTCAACACGGATGCATACCCCGGGGAGTCTTTTGTCGGAACCGTCACCTTTATCGACCCAGTGGTCAACACCGAAACGAGAACGGTCAGGGTTCGCACCGAGGCGGCCAATCCGCGAAACAAGCTGAAACCGCGGATGTTCGTGAGCGGACGCATCAGGATTCAACTCGCCCCTACAGTAACGGTCTCCGCTTCCGCGATCCTCTCCTTGGGAAAAACGGACGTCGTTTGGGTTGAAACTGACCCGAACGTCTTCGAACCCCGAAGCGTGGTCGTGGGAAGCCGATCCGAGGGGTTCGCTCAAATCCTCAAGGGTTTACGTGAGAACGAGAACGTCGTCGTCACCGGCGGGTATCTCATTGATTCCGAAAGCGCCCTACAGGTTCCGGCGTCATCCGATCCACACCAGGGGCACGGAGTCAGTCAGCGAACACCGGGCGCTTCACCTCAAGACCCTTCGGCATCCACACCGAACCGGTCCAGGACAATTCATATTCACGTGAAGGGAGCCTATCAGCCCGATGAAGTCCGCATCCGGCAAGGGGAAACTGTGACCCTCAGTTTCTTTCGTGACGAGGATTCGACCTGCACCGAGGAAGTCGTTTTTGAGGAATTCAACATTCGCAAGCAGCTGGCCCCCTTCCAGACAACAAGCATTGAGGTGACTCCGCGCGAAAAAGGGGTTTTTGCATTCACGTGCGGTATGGAAATGGTGCGCGGGAAGCTGATTGTGGAATAAGCGCGTCAATTTTCGAAGGGCAGCACAACAGACAAGGATGTCGTCATGATAGAAAAAATCATCGAATACAGCGCACGCAACAGGTTCATCATTCTCCTCGCATATTTGATTGTTGTGGGATGGGGAATCTGGGCCGTGGCTCACACGCCGCTCGATGCAATACCCGACCTTTCAGAGAATCAGGTCATCGTTTTCACCGAATGGATGGGGCGGGCGCCTCAACTGGTCGAAGATCAGGTAACGTTCCCGCTCGTCACCGCCCTGCAAGGAGTTCCGGAGGTCCACGCCATACGGGCACAGTCGATGTTCGGGATGTCATTTATCTACATCATTTTCGAAGAAAGAACGGATCTGTACTGGGCGCGAAGCCGCGTTCTGGAGAAACTTTCGACGGTTCAATCTGCACTTCCTTCCGGCACGAAGATCCAACTTGGCCCCGACGGCACCGGAGTCGGTCATGTGTTCTGGTACACCGTGGAAGGTGAGTACGATCTCGGGACCCTCCGAGCCATCCAGGACTGGTACATCAAGCTGAATCTTCAGGGAGTTTCAGGCGTTGCGGAAGTAGCGTCGATCGGAGGATATGTCAAACAATATCAGGTCGACGTCGATCCGCTTAAAATGAAAAGCTACGGTCTCTCTCTCGCGGAGATCCGCGACGGGGTCATGAGGTCCAATAACGATGTCGGCGGAAGGATCCTGGAAATCTCCGACGCAGAATATTTTGTTCGCGGCCAGGGCTATATCCAATCCCTTCGCGATATCGAGAACATCGTCGTTCGAACGCGGGAGAATGGAACGCCGGTCTATGTAAGGAACGTCGCAACGGTCCAGGCCGGCGGCGATATTCGAAGAGGCTCCCTCGAAAAAAACGGAGAAGGCCAGGTCGTCGGCGGCATCGTTGTGATGCGGTATGAGGAAAATGCGAAGGATGTCATTGAACGCGTCCGGCAAAGGATCGATGACATTTCTCCGGGTCTCCCCGAAGGAGTCGCGATCAAGACCGCTTATGACCGGAGCAGCCTGATCATGGCAGCAGTCAACACGCTTCGGAACGCCCTCATCGAAGAAGCGCTGATCGTGAGTCTGATCGTCCTCCTCTTCCTTCTTCACGTACGAAGCGTTCTCCGCGTGATCATTGAAATCCCCGTTGCCGTTCTCATCGCCTTTATCTGCATGAAACTATTCGGAATCACCTCCAATATCATGTCTCTCGGAGGAATCGCGATCGCCATTGGAGTTATTGTGGACGCGTCCATCGTTCTCGTCGAGAACGCCTATCGCAACGTGGCAAAAGCACAGATGGAAAGGGGGCACCTTGCAACCGAGGACTACGTGGAGATTTCGATAATTTCGGCCAAACAGGTTGGGCCGGCCATCTTCTATTCCGTAGCCATTATGGTCGTGTCGTTCCTCCCTGTCTTTCTCCTGGAAGGTCAGGAAGGGAAACTCTTTCGGCCGCTGGCTTTTACCAAGACGTTCGTCCTTGCGGGTTCGGCATTCATCGCCATTACGTTGGTACCCATGCTGATGACCCTCTTTACACGGGGAAAATTCCGGACTGAGTATCAGAATCCTGTCACGAAGATCCTCAGTCTCGTTTACGCTCCCGTGATCCGATGGGTTTTGAAATGGCGAAAAACGACGATTGCCCTCAACGTCCTGGCACTCTTGATCACGATCCCAATGATCGTCAACATGGGATCGGAATTCATGCCTCCGCTCGATGAGGGGAGCCTCCTCTTTATGCCCGTCACCCTGCCATCGGCGTCAATCACCGAGGTTAATCGCATCATGCAGGTCCAGGATGCGATCATCAAATCGGTGCCGGAAGTTGACCTGGTACTGGGGAAGGCCGGCAAAGCGGAAACGTCGACCGACCCGGCACCCGTGAGCATGATCGAGACGATCATTCTGCTCAAACCAAAGAGCCGGTGGCGGCCGGGAATCACCAAGGATGACATCATTGCCGAGCTCGACGCGAAGCTTCATATTCCCGGCGTCCGCAACGGATGGACGCAGCCGATTATCAATCGTATTAACATGCTCTCAACCGGTGTGCGTACGGACCTCGGAGTGAAGATTTTCGGCAAGGACCTCGACGCCCTCGAACATCTGGCAATTGAGGCAGAGCAGCTCCTCCGAACGATCCCAGGCGCGGCCGACCTGTACGCGGAGCGGACGCAGGGCGGGCTGTTTGTGGACATCGACATCGACCGCGAAGCCGTCGCCCGGTACGGGATCAACATCGGAGACGTTCAGGATGTGATCGAAACCGCCGTCGGCGGCGAGAACATCGGGACCGTCATCGAAGGTCGCCAACGATTTCCCATCCGTGTCCGCTTTGCCCGGGATTGGCGGACCGATGTCGAGGCATTGCGATCACTCCTTGTGCCTGTCGGCGACGGGGGATCCGGCATGGCAGCTGCAACCCGTCCGGCAACGGGAAACCGCTCATCAGGCATGAAGGACGGGATGCGGCAGACGTCTCAGGCAGTTCCGGCGAAGAGCATCTCCCGGAATTCCTTCACCCCCGCGAACGTTTCACAAGGAAGATACATACCCCTGGGACAGCTCGCATCGATCGATATCGTCCCGGGACCTCCGATGATATCCAGTGAAAACGCGCAGCTCCGGTCCATTGTGTTCCTGAATGTACGCGGCCGGGACATGGGGAGTTTTGTGACCGAAGCGAAGGAGGTGCTTGAGTCAAAGCTTTCGCTCCCCCAGGGATACACGCTTCAATGGAGCGGCCAATGGGAAAACCAGGTGCGCGCGAAGGAAAGACTTTCCATCCTGATGCCCATCGTTTTCCTGATTATTTTCGTCATGCTCTACTTCGTTACCAAAGACTTTCTTGAGGCATTTGTCGTCATGCTCTCCGTTCCGTTTGCCCTCATCGGCGGCGTGTATTTGGTGTTTATCCTTGGTTACAATTTCTCAGTCGCTGTCTGGGTGGGATTTATTGCCCTGTACGGACTGGCGGTTGAGACGGGAGTCGTCATGGTCGTGTATCTGCATGAGGCCCTTGACCGGCGACTCCGATCTCACACCATGGGTGAACGGGGACCGTTGACCCGGGATGATGTCATTGACGCGACCATGGAAGGATCCGTCTTGCGCCTGCGTCCCAAAGTCATGACGGTCACAACATCGCTCATTGCTTTGATGCCAATCATGTGGAGCACGGGAGTCGGAGCGGATGTTATGAAACCGCTGGCTGCGCCGCTTATCGGCGGGTTGATCACCTCGGCAATTCACGTCCTTGTGGTCACGCCCGTTTTGTTCAGCTATATGAAAGAAAGCGCACTGAAGAAGGGGTCTCTTACCATTTCGAAAATGGCGAGATGGATGAAGTAGACTGGACCGGAAAACGCGAAACCAAAACTCAAATAACACTGTTGTTCTTCTATCATCGTTTCCAACGAAAGGAGTTATCATGAAACACCTGATGTTGATCGTCTTCTCAGTCTTCTTCTTTGCCGTTTCCGCGTCTGCCCAGGAGCCCGAGTCGAAATCTGTGCAGGTCAAAGGGAAGGAAACAGTCACGATTGCAGTAGAGTCGATGCAGTGTGGAACGTGCAAAAAAGCCGTGGAAAAGGCCCTGAAGAAGGTAGATGGGGTGGAGGCGGTCCGAGTCGACCTTGAGGCCGGGAAGGCGACCGTTACGTACACTCCCGCACTAACCACTTTCTCCTCACTTGAGACTGCAATTACGAAAGCCGGCTACACCGCCAACGACAAAAAGGCCGATCCGGAAGCATACGAAAAGCTGGATGATTGCTGCAAGCTTCCTGAGGACTGAGCATCCTCAAGCAAAAGCCCCGGTCACAGAGATCGGGGCTTTCGGTTTTGTATCTTTGTTCTCAGCTGGAGGCTTATTCCGCCAGGCGGATCAGTCTATGGCCCAAAGTTATTTGTGAGACATGACGCTGGAAGAGGACAAGTCCCTTCATTTCACCTTTCACATCTCACTTTTCGCATCTTGCCCTCTTACCCCCTTTCCCACCTCGTTCGCTCACGCGCCTCGCTTACGCGGCGCAGAATGGTGAGGAAAAATCCGATCACAAGCGTCACAGTCCCCATCCATACAAGATTGATCATCGGTTTGATGCTGGCTTCCACGACCAGGGTTTCACCGCGACGAGCGATTGCCGGATCTTCCGGAAGCTTTACATCAAGGACGATTGTCGAGAGTGCGGGGTCTTCTCTGTTTGGCAGAATTCGTGACAGGAGGAATTCGTATCCGCGGTCGCGATGGTCGCGATAAAGGACCACCTCCGGTTCCATCCCTCGTTGAGAACCTCTGATCGAAACCGTCACCGCTCTGGGCTTCCCTGTCCCCTCCTTTACCGAGAGCTTTGCTTTGATCGTAAACTCACGGCTTTCGATCATGGCCATCCGGTCGACGTCGCTAAAATCGACAAAGGTCACCGTTAACTCTCCGACCCTGGCTTCCGCCCCCTTTTGAAGCTCGACGCTCTTGAGGTCTCCCTTCTGCTCCTCTTCAAGGGACAACGGCGCAAGATACAGGTCGCGGCTGAGGAAGTTAAGCAAGTCCGGATGTCGCATGAGTCCGCGGGTAAACTCGCTGAAATACATTGTCGGAGTCACAGTGTGCCGGGTTCCATTTTTTTCCAATTCCACATTGAAGCCGAACCGCTCACGGTCGATCGGCGCATACCCGACATAGGTCATGGTATATCCCAGCGCTTCAACCGGTTTGTTCCGCTCCAGCGAAACCGTTTTTGTATCGTCATACCGTTCCGATGTAATGAAGCCGAGACACAGAAGCGCCACGCCGACGTGGGCGACCGACCCGCCGATGAACTTGGGGTTGCCACGATAAATGCCGTACCCCACCTGCGTGTTTGCGGCGAGCGAAAACACAGAACAGAAGGCAAAGATCAGGATCATAACTTCCTCCGTCGCGAACACTGCCATGAGCAGCGTGGTCGCGCCGGCGATGACAATTGAAGGGAGCGTCGATCTCAGGACCGACTTCTCCTGTGAGTGCTTCCACCACAAGAGCTGTCCAAGGCCCGACAGGAAGGCAATGGCGATCCCGAGCGGAAGGTTCGTTTTGACGTAGTAACTCATTTCCACCGCAGACGCCTTTCCTTTCATCAGCGTTGTGATGATCGGCGAGGAAGTTCCTATCGTGACGAAAATGGCGACAAAGGTCAGGGCAAAGGCGCCCAGAAAAAGGGCAAATTCCCTCGAAAAAATCGAATGCTCCACTGGTTTTACCGGCATTGCACGGGAGCGAATGAACAGTAACCCGAATCCGAGCGCTGCGAAAACGATCATCCAGCCCAGAAGCAGCCAATAGACCCACATCCCCGGATCCACAAACGAATGGACGGATGTTTCGCCCAGCACACCGCTGCGGGTCAGGAACGTGCTGTAGAGGACCGCGACAAACGTCAGAATGCTCAGGGCGAAGTTGGTCTTAACATACGCGCCGTTTTTGCGTTGAACCAGCGTGGTGTGAATCCCTGCCACACAAAGCAGCCACGGCACGAGTGACGAATTCTCCACAGGATCCCATCCCCAGAATCCCCCCCAACCCAAAGTCTCGTATGCCCAATAGCCGCCCATGATGACCCCCGTCCCCAGCACCATTCCTCCGAAGACGAGCCATGGCGTCGCAACTCTGATCCACGAGTTGTAGTCCTTTTTCAGAAGTCCGGCAATGGCATGGGCGTACGGAACAGCCATTGCCGAGAATCCCACAAACAGAATTTGCGGGTGAATCACCATCCAGTAATTCTGCAGCAACGGATTCAGTCCCTTCCCTTCGGCCGGATACCGCGCCCACACAGACTTCGCCGCATCAAGGACGACGATATTGGCCACCCCCGGCGGCACGGGACCGGTCTGAATAAGGTCGTTCGGAAAACGATCCCAAATAAACTCAAACGGGTTTTTCACAATCAGCATGAGAAGGAGGAAAGAAAGAATGAGCGAATAGATGCTCATCACTTCCGGTTCGTACTCCTTACTCATGGCATAGTGCATGAGAAAGACCCCGATGAGCGCCGTGTAGAGCGCCCAGAGCGTGAAACTCCCCTCCTGTCCGGCATAGAAAGTGGAAATGAGAAGGGGCAGCGGGAGATCGGTTGAGCTGTAATTCCACACGTAGGCGAATTGAAACTGATGGGAAAGGACAAGGTAGAGCAGAATCGCCGCGGCAGACATCAGCGAAACGGTTGCAAGGTGATAGCTGTTCCGTGCGAATGCCGTGAGGTGGGTCATCCCGCTCCGGCTGATCCGGTAATAGAAAAAAGCTGCAGCCAGCGCGGCAAAAAAAGAAAGCTTGACGAGAATCCCGCCAACGATGCCGATGGTCATCCGATCTTCTCCATCACAGGGTCTTCTTCACGGATTCGGCATCCCCTTCATATTTGGAGGGACATTTCGTAAGCACTTCGGAGGCGTGAAAATGGCCGTTTTGAAATCTCCCTTTCGCCACGACACTCGTGGCAATTTCAAAATTGTTCGGCTTGGCTCCTTCGAGAACGACCTTCTCCACCTGCTGGTTGTCGTCTCTCATGTAGAAGGTGAATTGGGCCTTTTCCATGTCAAATCTGCTCTCCATGTCTCTCATCCATTCCCCCTTGACCTGAACTTTTTTTCCGCTCCGTTCCGCCGTGCCGAAATCGGCATACTCGACGTTCGATTCAAGAAAATTCACGGCGCCAAGGATAACGCCGACAACGATCACCACGACCGCGGCAATGACCTTCCCGTTCATATCACAGATCCTTTTTCAAATTGTGTTCCAGTTCTTTCACTTTCCTGTCCAACCGTACAAGGTAGAAGACGATGCCCGCCCAAACGATCAGGACAATGGATAAGACAATGTACATCTGATTATTAGTGAGAAATTCGATCATAGGAAATCCCCTCATGATTGAATCAGACGCCGGTAATCCAATCGAGCCACGCGGAGCCGGAGGTTGAACAGCCAAACATAGAGCAGGTTGAATCCGATCATCGAGATGTAGAACAGAACCCGCATGTTTGCCGCCATCATTTTCGATTCAAACAGCGGACCTGCGCCGCTGCTATCTCCCTTCGCGCCCGGATGGAGGCCGCTCATCATCCGGGGCATGATAAAAATGAAGAACGGGACGGTCAATCCTGCGATAACAGCATACACAGCCGACAGCGTTGCTCGTTTTTCATCTGTCTCGACAGCCGAACGAAGAGCAAAATACGCTCCATAAATCAGCAACAAAATGAAGATGGAGGTCTGGCGGGGGTCCCAGTTCCAGAACGAACCCCAATTAAACTTTGCCCAGAGAGCCCCCGTTACTGTTGCCAGGACGCAGAACAGAAAACCCAGGCCCGCCGAGGTCACCGATTTCAGGTCATCATCCAGATTTCTTTTTCGAAGATACCGGATCCCGTAGAACATCGAGACGAGGAATGCCAGGACAGTCGTCCACGCCGTCGGTACATGGAAGAAGATATTCCGGGCTTTTTCCTCAAGACCCGGGATGACGGGAAATTCCAGCCACCCTTGAGGAGAACGTGTCAGCGGGATCGCCAATCCGGCAATCAAGACAAGGGTGATAATCCCGATGGAACCATACTTCACGGCAGTCATCATCAGTCCTTCCAGACATAATCAAACAATAAAAAGGAACCCGCCGTCATGACCATGCAGTAGGAAATCAACACCACCACATCTCCCATCGCCTCGGAAAACGGCTCGCCATCGAGCGATTTCACCGTTGCACTCATGACCGTCATCAGAAGAACGATCAGGATTGGAAACGAAAGCACAGGATATAGAGTTCCGCGGGTGTTCGCTTTTGCAATGATCGCCGCAATGATCGTAGCCGCCGACGCGAGACCGAGGCTACCCAGGAAGACTGTCGCCAAAAAAATATCCAACGATTGAATGGTGAATCCCGGAAACACGACGGTATACACGATCGTTACGCCAAACACAAGCGTCAGGGTCAGAAACACATTGAACAACAGCTTTCCGAAATAAATGACCGAGGGCGAGGCGATCAGCTGAAGCGTCAACGATGTTCCCCGTTCCTCTTCGCTCACAAACGCCCGCGAGAGACCGGACATGGAGGTAAAAAACACGACGACCCAGAACATGCCGGCCAAGACCGTATTGGAGGGCTGGTCTCCGCGCAAGGCAAACAGGATGATTGATACCGTGGTGACGACAAACATCACCAGAGCATTGAGCGCGTACCGAGTACGCAGTTCAGACTGCACATCTTTGACAACCACAGCGTAGGTACTGGACAATGCACTCATGAGTGACTTGAGAAGATACTCAAAACTCGACCGAACATCAAGAACAACCGCGATCGACTCGTGTTGTATTTTCGAAGGGATTACCTACCTCTATGGAACTCTCTTTTTCTCTCCGTGTCTCTCCGTGAAATTCATCCAGTATAGTTACACAGAGATACGCGCGGAGAAAAACGTCGGCTCAGGACGTCAATTCTCTTGGTCGCCTCTTGGCAAATACCCACATGCCTCGTTGAATCGAATACATCAGGGGCCAACATGTATTCGTTTCCCGCACCATGCAGCTTCCCGTTCGTCGTTGGTCGCCACGACGAGAATCGACGATTGCTGCACCTCAAGCGCTATGGTACGAACCGCATCTGCTCCGTCCTCATCAAGGTTCGCCGTCGGCTCATCGAGAAACAGAACCAGAGGGTCGTGGGCAAGGGCGAGAATGTATTTCAACCGCTGCTTCATCCCCGATGAGAACGTCCGGACATCGTCATGTCTCCTGTGCCAGAGATTAAAAATGCGAAACAACGATTCCACTTTGGGCTGAGAAACGTGGTCCGTTGAGCGGATACGCGAGAGAACGTCAAGATTCTCCGACGCCGAGAATTCATCGTAAAGCTGAAGGTAGGGGGAGACGAAGCCCATTCTGGGTCTGAGAACATCAAGATCAGTTATCGACCCGTCGGCGTGATACGTGACTCTGCCTTTGGTTGGGGTCAGCAACCCGCTTAGAATCTTTAGGAGGGTGGACTTTCCCGCGCCGTTCTTCCCCGTGACCGCAAGCGCCTCTCCCGAGGAAACCTCAAATGTGAGGTCCCGAAAAACAGGCCGGCGGTTGAAGTCTTTGCCGACACCTTTCGCTCTCAGCGCCAACCGTGTCAACGAATGACCGCGAGTTTCCATTGATACTCCTTTTCGCGCGTCTTGAGGACGACAAAATGGACACCGGTTCCAACGGTCTTCCGCAGCTCAGAAACAGGAATACGGACGAAGGATTTTCCAAGAACATCAACAACGGGAAACGATCCCGAAAACACCAGATCGAGTGAGCTCGAGAGGAGGAAGACTTCGCCGACACCGGCCGAAGAGCCGTCGGCTGGAAGGACAAGTGCGTCGGCGTGAAACAGGCGGAGCGGGCTCGGGAACGGTTGTGAAGCCTCGCGAAGATCCCGCAGCGTCGTGCTGCTGATAAACTGGGTCCTCCAGTTTTCCGGTTTCTCAACCGCAAAGCCACTTTTCACTCCGTTTCGCAGGGTTTGAACACCACCGGGAGGCTTTGAATTGCTCAACGTTATTTCAAAGTTCGCCGCGATTCCAGGGGAGCTGTACGCTCCTTCAAAATTCTTTTCCACAACAATCGCAATGACCGTATCCGAAGGAAAACGGTATCCGAAGTATTGCAGCGAGAAAGGAAACGCTGAACTCCGGATGACGCTCGCTGAACCGGTGAATTCAGCGCTGAAGTTCATGCTCATCTTCGGATAATATGTTCCCTCCCGATAGTAGCGAGTGCTGTCGGCTCTTGAGGCTGTAAAGAGATTCCAATGTGCAAACTCTGAAAATGCATCGGCCAACGACGATGCACGGTCTTGAAGCGCAAGATGGATACTGCGCAACACGGGCCGGGTTTTTACACCATCCCAAACTTCGACCAACAATTCCCTCCCGAACCTCTGGTCGAGAAAGTGCGCAAAAATCGAGCGCTCATATCCGCGTCGTGCGTTGAATTCAGCAAATGAGTACGATCGATTCGCTGCATCCTTGAAACCGCTGAAGAACAGCGGCAAATCTTCGTAGTAGTCGTTGATGTCGTCATACACCACGTCTTCCATCCATACACCGGTCAATTCGTAAAAGTAGAAATCATAATTCGGTACGATATTCCAGATTCCGTAGGACCCAACTTGAACGACGTGGAAAAATTCGTGCGCAGCCGTTACACGAAGCCCATCCCATCCTTCGGTTCTCAGTCCCAGGAAATCGTTGTCGATCACGATAAAGGCGGCCGTTCTTTCTTTGTCGCCACTCTCATACTTGATTTCGCCAAAGTCGGAGATATAACCAAACTCGCCCGCGAAAAGACTTCGGATGTACACGTCGTGCTCGGGGCCAC
The DNA here is from genome assembly GCA_016186715.1 of Ignavibacteriales bacterium. Taxonomy (GTDB): domain Bacteria; phylum Bacteroidota; class Ignavibacteria; order UBA10030; family UBA10030. Next base: position 25,658 of record JACPLA010000087.1, read on the forward strand.
CTCCGGCATCTCCATCAAGCGGCGGAGCCTCGAAGCCGAGCATATCGATCTCAACGTTCCAGCAGTGGTCGAAGACGGCAGCGACGGAATCGACGTACTCTTCATGTGAATTCGCAACTCGAACGGCCGGTGTTCCCGAAAGAACGGCGGGCTGATGAACCTCTGTTGTGTCATAATGAATGCGGAATCGACCTGAGGGACTTAGTCGATTCGTTTGCATCACCGGTCGCTGGAGCGCAGCTCTTATTGAACTCTGAATGGAGACGGGAATTTCGTTCATTCTCCGTCGCGCCTCAAAAATGAGCGGGGTTCCGCACTTCCCTGTTTCTTCAACTTCAAGAATTCCTGCCTGGGTCAGCGCCTGCCTCACCGCGCTCAGCGGGGAGGATTCCTGCCCGAAGAGGAGAGCAGGAACGACGAGAAAAAAGAGGAGACGACTTCTCATGGTGAACACACGATCCCGACTCAAGTGAACGATTGACGGACGCGAAAAAGAATCAGGTAAAACGGATGGGGTCGTTCGAACTCAGCCACAAAATCAGGAATATTTCTTGCGACGCTCGAGTCGAAGCGCCCTTCGGCGTGCAGCATCTTCGTATCGTCTCTTCTCTTCTTTTTCCACGGGACGGATCGTGGGAACTCTGACCGGCTTGCCCGTTTCGTCGATCGCCACAAAGGTCAGATACGCGGTGTTGGCATGTTTCCTTTCTCCCGTCAACAGGTTTTCGGAAATGACCTTTACCCCAACTTCCAACGACGTGGTAAACGCCCGGTTCACCGAAGCTCGAAGGGTTACAACCTCCCCCTCGGTAATAGGATGAAGGAAGTTCAGATCGTCCACCGATGCGGTGACACAGACACGATTGGTATGTCGTGAGGCTGCAATGGCGGCACAGATGTCAATCCAATGCATCAGTTGTCCTCCGAGGAGGTTGCCAAGACGATTGGTGTGATTCGGCAACACCATTTCCGTCATTTCCACATGAGAGTCGCTTACCTTCTTATCTTCCTGGTGTGTCATCGGCTATCGGCTCGTTGAAGATCTGGCCGAATCCGCCGCAGCTTTTGCACGGATCGTTCTGGCATTTTCTTTGTCTTTCTCGGCCGCCTCTCTCACAAGTCCCTCTGCCTCCGCCCTCAGCGGGCTTGACGGATACTTTTCCAGGAAAACCTGCAACACCTGGACTGCCTCCGGGAAACGCTTTCGCAACAGCAGCGCCTCTCCCTTCCTGAGAAGCGCAGGCTCCGCATACTCCGTATCGTGATACTTCTCCAGCACGAAGTCGAACGACACGACGGCGGCACGGTAGTACTCCATTTTCATATAGATCACTCCGTTCTCGAATTCTTTCTGCGCCAGCTTGGCATTTAGCTCACTGATTTTTGCCTCGGCCTCGGGCACACGGGCATCGGTGGGATGGTATTCAAGAAACGCCTGAAACTCGTCGATCGCTTTACGGGAATTTTCCTGATCAAGATATGATTTCGGGGACATCTCGTAGAAACACATTGCCCGATGAAACCGCGCGTTGGGGACAAATTCACTTGTGGGCATCGTTTGCATCAGGACCTCGTATTCATACGCTGCCAGAATATACTCGCCTCTTCGGAATTTACACTCTCCCATGTGAAATTGTGCGTCATCCGCCAGCGTGCTCCCCTGATACTGGAGCGTGACAAGCCGAAACTCTTCGTACGCTTCCTGGTAATCCTCATCCTGAAACTTCTGCATGGCCGATTCAAAGAGGACCTCGGCGCTCCGAGGTGCCGCCGCTTCATCCGACGAACAGCCATGAAGCCCCAACACAATCATGATCAGAAAAAAAACAGGTGCCGCCGCGTGATGTCTAGTCTGCCGAAAGCTCATAGGCTATAAAAACCGAATCCTTTCTTGATACTGCAACATTCGAAAGCCGTTGAAGACGATTGAGGAGGTCCTTTCGATCCTTTTCCCTTACTCCAAACGATGGCTGATGAGAGGCCCGAAGGGGCAGCAATCGGATCGCCTCCAGCACCGGCTCCTCCCCCTTTTTTCGAAAAGAGAATTCCGCAGCGAACGACTTTTGGGTCCATTCGCGTTGCGGCTGATAAAAGACGAAATTTCCCAGCGAAAAAAGGATCCATTTCCCCTTGTAGCGCTCTATCCCCTGCGGAACATGAGGATGATGCCCCAAAACAATGTCGGCCCCCTCGTCCAGGATCAGCCGCATCTGTTTCAGGGTCGTCTCTCCGGGCCGTTCCTTGTATTCCGCCCCGCCATGGAAACTCACGATAACGAAGTTCACCGCCGGCCTGAGTTTCCCTATCTCTTGTTTGAGTCGCCCGGGGTCGAAGACCGACACCATCCCCCCGGTGCTTTTTCTCCCGTTGACAAACTGAGTATACGCAAGAAAACCGAACTTGATGCCTCTTCTCTCAAGGATGATCGCTTCAAACAATCCTGTCGAATCTTCCGAAGTACCACCAAACGCTATTTCTGCCCCACGCAAGTGAGCGATCGTTTCCCGGAGAGCATCTGTCCCGTAGTCGAGGGCATGGTTGTTTGCCGTTGAAAGGGCCGTGAAACCGGCTTCCTTCAAAGCCTTTGCTGCCTGAGGAGGGGCACAAAAGACGTACCGATCCGTCGGATGTTGCGTTTCTCCGTTTTGATCGGTGATCTGACTCTCGAGGTTGCCGAATACAATGTCATACCGCAGCAACGCCTCCCGGACGTTATGAAACGGGAATCCAATGCTCCCCTTGAGGAGCATTTGCCCCACATGACGACCCAAATTCATATCGCCGACTGCAAGAAGTCGTACCGCGGCCTCTTCGTCCACCGGCTGAGCAACCGCCGCTCCAAAGCAAGCCAGCAACCACAATCCGCTCCACCAACGACGCATGATTCAGTTCCTTACCGTGAACAGCAAATACACAATCAGGGCAGACCCGGCAATAACCACGAGCGGCTCGACGATCTTCTCAACCCCGGTGGCCGATTCCTCGCGCCAGGGAAGGTCGCTCCGATTCACGCTGTCGCGGCTGCTCCGTTCAAACCTGCCCCAATAACGAACAAGATCGGATAAAGGAGATTCTGATCGCGCCTCCAGGGTCACCTGGATCGTTCGCAGCACCTTCCCGGCCGCCAGATCATTTTGTTCTTCTTTTTCTGAAAGAACGAAAACCCTCAGGACAGTCCGATCCTTGCCGGAAAAGCTTATTCTTCCGCCGCGCCGCTGAAAAACCTCGGCAAATGCGTTTTCCGCAAGGCTCTTTTGCTGACTCCCTTCAATAACCACCGCAAGGGGTTCCTGGAAGCCGACCGAATCGGCTAGTTCAGAAGCGATGCTTTCGAAGTGACCTCTGAAAATCATCGTTGAGGGGGTCTGCTGCGCGTGCGCGCTGTGGCTCAGAGACACCAGAAAGAACAGAAGAAGAAAAAGGTGGGAGTTCCACATCATCCTACGCGTAGATGCCGCGCATCTTGAGGGTCTTGGCGACCTTGTCAATAGCAAGAATGTATGCGCCGATCCGCAACGAGACGTTGTAGCGCGTCGCGTTCTCATAGACCGCATCAAAGGAGGCCTTCATCATCCTTTCAAGCCGACGATTCACCCTCTCCAACGACCAGAAATATCCGATCCGATCCTGGACCCATTCAAAATATGACACGGTGACTCCGCCCGCATTCGCCAGAATATCGGGTACCACAAGAATTCCCATTTCCTGGAGGATTGGATCTGCTTTCGCGGTTGTCGGCCCGTTCGCGCCTTCACAAATGATTTTCGCTTTGATCTTCGCCGCGTTCCGTCGCGTGATCTGATCTTCCTTCGCCGCCGGAACAAGGACGTCGCACGGGAGTTCGAGCAATTCTTCATTCGAGACGCTCTCTCCACCGGAGAATCCTGCCAGCGTTTTGTTCCCCGTGATCCACTCCAAAGCCCTTTGAAGATCGATCCCCTTCTTGTTGTAGTATCCGCCAGCAATGTCGCTGATTCCCACCACCTTGCAACCTTGTTCCTTCAGCAACATCGCCGTTGTGGATCCGACATTTCCAAAACCCTGGACAACGACGGTTGTTTCTTTCGGTTTCAGGCCCGCTCTCTCCATGGCCGCCAACGTGACCATCATGCATCCTCTTCCAGTCGCTTCTTTTCTTCCGAGAGATCCCCCGAGTATAAGAGGTTTCCCCGTCACGACTGCGGTTTCCGTCCGCTTCATGTGCATGCTATAGGTGTCCATGATCCATGCCATGATCTGCTCATTCGTATTCATATCCGGCGCCGGAACATCCCGGTCCGGTCCCAGAATCTCGAGCAGATTCGCGGTATACCGGCGAGTGATCTTTTCAATCTGGAGCATCGTCAGCTTTGAAGGGTCGCATCGAACGCCGCCTTTAGCCCCGCCGAACGGTATGTTCATAATAGCACACTTCCACGTCATCCACGCGGCAAGCGCCTTCATTTCGTCCAGCGTGACATCGGGGGAATAGCGAATTCCGCCTTTCGAAGGTCCGAGAATGTCATTGTGAATGACCCGATACCCTTCGAAGACCTTGATTTCGCCATTATCCATTGCGATGGGAATGGAGACAACAATCTGCTTGACCGGTGTCTTCAGGTATTCGTAGACACCCGGTTCAAGATTCAGGAGGTGGGCGGCAACGTCAAACCTCTGCATCATCGATTCGAACGGGTTCTCCCGGTCGACGATCGGGGCAGGTTCCTTATACACGGAATTCTGAAGGGGAATCATGGGATCTGTCGGCATCTTATCCCGTCACCGATCCCATTGCGAGCTGTTCCAGACGTGCGATTCGGTCCTCAGTCGGCGGGTGGGTAGAAAACAGCTTCATGACACCGCCGCCATGCAGAGGATTGAGGATAAACATGTGGGCCGTTGCTGTTCCCGCGGTTTCAAGCGGCTTCCGTTCGTTTCCTGCCTGGAGTTTTTTCAGGGCGCTTGCGAGACTCAGCGGTTTTCCGCTGATCTCGGCACCACCGGCATCAGCCAGGAATTCGCGGGACCGGGAAACGGCAAACTGGATCAAGAGGGCAGCAACCGGGGCAAGCAGGAGAAGAAGGATTTCGCCGAGCGGATTGGAACCTTCACTCCTGCTCCTGCCTCCGAACAGGGAAGCATACATCACCATGCGCGCGAGAAACGTGATTGTCCCGGCCATGGTGGCCACAATGGTTGAGACAAGAATGTCACGGTTCCGGATATGGGCAAGTTCATGGGCGATAACTCCTTCCAGCTCGTCGTCGCTGAGGAGACGGAGAAGTCCCTCCGTCGCCGCAACCGCAGCATGATGCGGATTCCTTCCGGTTGCAAACGCGTTCGGCGTCTCGCCCGGGATAACATAAACCCGCGGCAAAGGTAAATTCGCCTGCGTTGCCAGTCTCCGTACCATGGAATGCAATCGTGGCGCCTCCTCTTCCGTGACTTCCCGGGCCCGATAGGTCATCAACACGATCTTGTCGGAGAACCAATACATCCCGACGTTCATCAACAGCGAAAAAAAGAGGGCCAGGATCAGTCCGCCCTCTCCACCGAGCGTTTGCCCGGCAAAAAGAAGGAGGCCCATCATCAAAGCCATCAACACAACCGTCTTGAGCGAATTCATTGTATTTCAGCGTCCTTGCTTAGTTTCGAACCAATAATGTACGAAAAAGGGGGAGTTGTTTCAATAATAAACCAGGTCAGGGGAAGCCTCCACAAAAGCGTCCCAGTTGTCCTGTTGAACCCAGGATGACAGTCGCGTTTTTCTCCGCGTGCCAACACACAACACTACTTCGTTAACTGAATAATAACCGTCATGTTCAGCACGCCGTGATGAAGCTTGCCGCCCGATTGACGAGGTTGAGATAATAGCCCGTTGGATACCGATATCCTTCGGCACTCTCAGTAAACTACCACCGCCAAAGGCCTGCCTGCGCCCGCCTGCCCCATTGAGTTTCCTGAGGCGGGCAGGTGCATTCCGCAGGCACAGACCTCGACTCCGAACGGATTTGGATTGCAAAGAACCTGGCACAGTGAAAAGCAAATCCCTTGGAGGCGGTACAAGAAGTCGTGTTGTCATGCTGAGTGGAACGAAGCATCTGTTCTTTCTGTGCAAAAGGGGCAGATTCTTCAGTCTCCGCCTTCTGCGGATCCTTCAGAATGACATTTTGTTTCTTTTTGTACAGCTTCTGACCGAAGAAATTCCGGTAAACCGGAATAGGCACACTACCATCCTTGAGGATGGTTTTTTCGACAAGCGTCCCGCTTGAGCGGGATGCGAGGCGCCAAAGCCAAATGTTTCATTAGAGGCTGTGCAAAATGTAGGTCGGGATGCCATCCCGACCAGGTTAGGTTTCGAAAATCTTCAAAAAGCAGCAACTCTCGAAGTGATTGCGTTG
>JACPLA010000088.1 GCA_016186715.1 Ignavibacteriales bacterium
AGGCATCACGTAATAGTTGAGTGTCAGCGTATCGGATCCCGAAACATACACATCATTGAAGTGTGCGAACTTGCCGACGTTAACCGTCACATTGTAGTTGTTGATCGGGTAGCTGACGAACCAGTCGTACCGAATCCAGCCGTCCGGGAGAGTCGTGGTTTCCCTGAGCCTGCCATTTGAAATATTCTGCAACCCTGGCGGCACCGTGATGCTGATCAGCATCGAATCCGGCTCATCCGCCTGATGATCTTTTGTCGGCCACCAGAGACTGGCTCCTGTTCCTTGACATGCCACGGCCACCCACGGATTTCCTTCCTTGTCCTCAGTCCAAATGAATCCACCGTCCCACGGCGGGCGCTTGGCGACGATCGGCGAACCCGAATAATAGAGTGTCACACTCCGCAGAGCGTCTTTCTTCAGTTTCTCAGGAAGCTCAAGAAACACGGCTCCGAATTCACGGGTAAAGGGGACGGTTCGGCCATCATCGAGGACGATTCTCTCAATCTTCATATTTTCAAACAAATCGAGCTGCATCCGGTCAAAATCGGTGACGACGTTGAATACCACGGTGTTCGATCCGGCGACAGTCTTTGTGGAAGGATCGATTCTCACGTCAAGATGGTAATAGGTCAGATCGTAGCACGTTCTGAGCGGAGTCAGCATTCCCCGCAAAGAATCTGCCCGCGTAAACGTTTGTGCTTTCTGATCGTGGAGTAATTGCGCCGAACCCACAGCTGTAAGAAACAGGCCGACCAAGACGGCTGTTGAAACTCTCATGCGAATTCCTTTCCCTGAGCGATCATTAAACAAATGAATGTCAAAGTACAGAATACTCCCTCGCCTATCAAGAAGAACTGTGACGAAGGTTACCTTCTGCTGTGGTAGATCATGGCTGAAGGTAATCTTCAGCCTTGTCTTCTGAGGTCGAGGCTTTCGAGAGGAGGAGTCTCAGATCCCTGAATCCGAGCACGGCAATGATTGCAGCGAGTCCAAAAAAGAGAAGTGCGGCGATCAGAAACAGGGCAATCCAGATTGTGGCGCCGAGAGTCATTTCTCTTCTCCTTGCTGATGAAGCACGGCGGGCGGGTGAGAACCCTGGGTGATCAGCGATCCGACCACCATGCCGAGCGCCGCCAGAAGAAAGCTGAGGAATCCCGAAACATTGACATCCGCAACAAACCGGAGCCAGGGAGGGAGACTTTCTTTCGATCTTTCCAGAAGAAGGAATGCCAGCGGCGCGACCGCGCCGAGGAGCAGCGAAGCGTATGCGCCCACCGTGTTGGCCTTCTTCCAATACAAACCCGCTGCCACACATCCAAATGCCCCCGCACTGTACATCGCCCCGGTGAGGGCAATGTACTGAAACGCCGTCGCCGGGATCTCATAGAACAACCCAAATACGACAAGAAAGATGCCGATCAGCACGGCAATACATTTGGTGAGAATCAGAAGAGTCCGCTCAGGTATTCCGTTCCGGCTCAGAGGGGTCATGACATCTCTTGTTGCCACGGAACTCCAGGCGAGCATGTATGCGCTGTAGGTGGACATTGATGCCGCAAGCATTCCGGCAACCATGAGTCCAAGGAATCCGGTCGGGACCACGCTTCCGAGAAGCCTGGGCATAGCCGAGCCGGAATCCAGTTTCGGACCCAGCAGCGCCAACGCAGCGACGCCCCAGAACATCGGAATCATGTACCGGCCCGCGAGCGTCAATCCTGTAAACAGGAAGACTTTTCTGCCCGTTTGCGGACTATCGGATGCCAGCGATTTGGATGCCGCGGGCTGCCAGAGAGCCGATGTGGCAATACTCGCGATGAGCATCCAGAGAATAAACGACCAGCCGAATCGCTCGTTGATAACGGGATTCACTCCCGCCTCGCCAAATCGGATTTCCACGGCTGCAGCAATGTCACCAAGGCCGACGTGAGTCAGGATCGAAATCGTCGCCACAAGCATTCCGAGTGACAGGACGACAAACTGGGCGAAGTCGGTGATCACCACGGAAAACATTCCGCCCAACACCGTGTAGCTGACAACCACAAGCATCATCACAATCATGACGGTGAGGAGAAGGTCCGGGCCGAGGCCGATGGTTTCCGTCAGGAAGATCGCGTCGAATTTCAGAAAGATCCCCATGTTGAGGACGCCTCCGAAAAACAAGATAATTCCCCCAAGGATTCTTACTCTTTTGTTATAACGCAATTCGTAGAACTCGGGGATTGTGATGACCCGGAGGCGCCGAAGGGCCTGTACGATGAAGCCGGTTCTTCCGATAACGGTGTAGCCGATCAGTCCGACAAGGCCGAGAAAAAAGCAGGAGAACCCGGTAACGTAACCCAGTTCACCGAGATACATGAAAGTGACGATTCCGATTTCTGTTGCGATGAGGGTTGCAGAACCGAGAGCCAGACGAACCCTTCGGCCCGCGACGAAGTAGCCGTCTGCATTCTCGACGTATTTCTTTGCACGGATTCCGACATACACCGTGAAGACGAGGTAGAGGGTGAGGACGATCCAGTCAAGGATTTGAAAGTTCATAGCATTGGGTGTTATTTATGAGGCCACAACCTACGGAATTCTGGAAATTCTCAAACGCAAGAAAGGACACAAAAGAGGTCTGAAAAAAAGATTCTCGCTGACGGAAGACATTGAAAAAAATCCTCTTCAATCCGTCTTTTTCTGTCAGATCCGCGTCCCTTTCGTCAATCCATATAACAGAGATACTTCGACCGGAGTCTGCCGAATTCTTTCAAATCTGCCTCCCACGTGGCGGAGATTTTTTCAGGATCGATGTTATTCTCGAGTGATTTGCGCACGTCGGAAGAGCCGGTCAGAATATCGAACCTCCGGTGCCGCAAGACCATTTCTTTTGGATGGCTTCGTTTGATTGCAGCAAGAAGGGCAAGGCCCAATCGAACAGGCTGAAC
>JACPLA010000089.1 GCA_016186715.1 Ignavibacteriales bacterium
ACGCCTGGCGGATCATGCAACGAACATAGCGGAGGACGTGATTTTCATCATTAATGCGCGTATCATCAAGCATCACGCTGACGAACACAAAGCAAGCTGACGGGTATTCACGGTCGCTCTGATAGCCGCGGACGGTCCCAGGCCCGGACCCCATGGTCGTTGTCTCTGTTGTATCCGAGATAAATTACGGAGGAAATCCCCATGAGAAGAGTTCCGCTCCTCCTTTTGCTTGTGCTCTGCGGACTCGAAGCGTACGGCCAGGAAAAGGGGAGAGTCTCCTTTCTGGCGTATGCAGACTACTTCTACCATCTCCAGCGAGATTCAGGTCTCACTAATGTTGCCCTGAACGGTTCGGAAGGATTTAACGGTTTTCAGTTCAGAAGAATTTATCTGACGTTTGACTATGCCGTCCTGGAAGGTTTTCAGTCGAGGTTCAGGCTGGAAGCCGATGAATCGGCGTTGACGAGCGACGGGAAGATCGGCGTGTTTGTGAAGGACGCATATCTCAGCTGGAAAAACGCGTTCGGCCGGAACGATCTGACCTTCGGGATTCAACCGACTCCGGCGTTTGAGACTTCTGAAGCTGCGTGGGGATTCCGATCGGTGGAAAAGACCATCATGGATTTACGCGGACTTGCAGGCTCGAGGGATTTCGGAATTGCTCTCCAGGGAACGATGGACCCGGCGGGTAGATTCGGATACTGGTTGCTGATAGCAAATGGAACGGGTAATCGCCCGGAGAGCGACAAACTCAAGCGTTACTATGCTCGTATCATTATTCAACCTATTGAAGACATCACTGTGACGGTGTACGGAGACTACAATGATCGTCCCGACATCTTGAGTCCTTATACAGGAAAAGGCGTATCGAATTCCGCTCTGACATCAGCGGTGTTTGTTGGGGCCCGACCGGTGGAACGAGTGAGGATTGGAGTCGAAGGGGTGTTTCAGACTACTTTGAATGAGTTCGATACGGGATTGGAGTTAACATCAAGGGACAGAATCGGTATTTCGGCCTTTGCGAGATGGACTGCATCGGAAAAACTGGAGTTCCTCGGACGGTATGACTACTTTGATCCGAATGGACACAGCAGTTCCACGCGCGATACGCGTGGATACCTTATCGCGGGTGTTGCGTGGTCCCCGGCGGGAAACGTTCGTGTCATTCCGAACATCCAGATGGAAACACTGGAAACGACTGTTCTAAGATCCTACGTGCCGTCGGTAACGGGACGGGTGACTCTTGTGTGGAATTTTCCTTGAACGTCTCCGCAAGCTTTGCACGTCTGTGAAAAGAATCGTACCATTCAGCCATCCTCGAGAGGGGTGGCTTTCTTATGAAGAAGATATCCTTTACAAAAATGAGCGGGGCGGGGAACGATTTTGTAGTTATCGACAATCGGGGCGGAGGATTACCGGACAAACCGGCTCTGGCAAGGAGATTATGTGATCGGCATTGGGGAATTGGGGCCGATGGCCTTCTGGTGCTCGAAAAGAGTGAAAGCGCGGACTATCGGATGGAGTATTACAACGCTGACGGAAGTCATGGCGGAATGTGCGGCAATGGGGGCAGGTGCATAGCGGCATACGCGTTCAAGCGGAATATTGCTGAGCGGTTGCATTCGTTCGAAGCGTTGAATTTTCGTTACAAGGCTGTTGTGTCAGAAGAGGTTGTGACTCTTACAATGAAGGACCCAAAGGACCTGAGGATCGGCATGATGCTCCCATTGAGTTCCGGCGAGATGCGACTGCATTTCGTTAATACGGGGGCGCCGCATGCGGTGGTGGTGATCGGGGATGGGAACAAATTGAATAGTGAAACGATGGACGTCCAGGGTGTTGGAAGAGAAATACGAGAGCACCCGTACTTCAGGCCGTCAGGTACGAACGTGAATTTTGTTGAGGCGGCCGGGCAGAGTCTGTTGAGAATACGGACATACGAGCGCGGCGTTGAAGCGGAGACATTGGCATGTGGAACCGGCTCGATAGCGTCCGCGGTTGTGGCAGCTGCACTTGGGCGAGTGCGCGGATCGGTCGATGTACATGTGAGGAGCGGATCGGTGCTGAGGGTTGACTTCGAGGTCGGTGAAGAAAAGGGGGAGTTCAGGAACATACGGCTGACAGGTCCAGCCGTAGAAGTGTTTGAGGGCAGATTTGTTGTATAATAGGTATTATGTTAAGTTGTATTTGTAGAGCTAAACAGCCCCGATGACGCACTCTCCCCCATCACAGCCGTCATCGCCTTCTCGTAGGCGTTCGTCAATTCATCCACGGACTCCCTCAGAGAACCTTCGATCGTAATCAGCCCGTCATCCGTCGTGCGGCCGAGGATCTGAAGAGGGACGTTGGCTCTTCCCGCCATTTCTTCTATTCTTGCTGCAACGCTCTTTCTGCAAGAGACGACCACCATCGACTGGCTCTCGCCGAAAAGCCAGAAGTCCTTTCTCATACCTGAAAATACGCTCTCGTTGATGTAGGCCCCGGTACCGTTCTCCGCGGAAATGCAGCACTCCGCGAGGCACACGCCGATCCCACCCTCTGAAACGTCGTGCGCTGAGGCAATAAGGCCCTGACGTATCAACTGGAGGCAGAGGTCGTCAACGGCCTTTTCTCTGACCAGATCGAGCTCGGGTGCATCTCCAAGGACGTCGCCGACTCTCGTCATGAGATATTCGGACCCACCAATTTCACCCTTGTTGATCCCAATCAGGATAATAACGTCGCCTGAGCGCTTAAATGGGATTGTCATGACCAATTGTGCATCCTCGATCAACCCGACCATTCCAATTACTGGAGTCGGAAACACCGCGTGCTCCGGGCTTTCATTGTAAAAACTGACATTTCCCCCGGTCACCGGCGTCCCGAGTACCCGACAGGCATCACCGATCCCCGCTACAGCTTCCCTGAACTGCCAGTAGACTTCTGGGTCGTACGGGTTTCCGAAGTTCAGACAGTTTGTAATACCAACCGGACTAGCACCTGTACACACAACGTTTCTCGCACTCTCAGCTACAGCAATTTGCGCGCCCCTCCTTGGGTTCAGGTATACGTATCGGCTGTTACAATCGGTCGACAGGCTAATTGCTTTCCGTGTTCCTTTGATCCTGATGACAGCCGCATCGCCGCCTGCCACGGAAACGCTGTTGGTGCGCACCATTGAATCGTATTGCTCATACACCCAACGTTTGCTGCCAATGTTCGGACGACTCAGCAGCTCCCGCAGTATCTTGCCATAATTCTTTGGTGCACTTAGTGAGCCGGGATTAAAGCTCCTTATCCTCTTCAAATATTGCGGCTCCCGTTCCTCTCTGATGTAGACGGGTGCACCTTCCCCTAGGACCAATGAGGGTGCCGGCACCTCTGCCTTGAGTTCCCCATTATGGTAAACGGAGACAAGCGGGCCATCCTTTACATGTCCTATGACAACAGCCGGTAAGTCCCACTTTTTAAAGATGTTAATTACTTTTTGCTCATGCTCATGTTGAGCTATGACGAGCATCCTTTCCTGTGATTCAGAGAGCATGATTTCGTAACTTGACATCTCAAGCTCGCGAATGGGGATCCCGTCGAGATGCAAATCCATTCCGACTGTCCCCCTGGCGCTCATTTCAGCGCTAGAGCATGTCAGACCGGCTGCTCCCATGTCTTGGATGCCAACGACATAACCCGTTTTGATGGCTTCAAGCGTTGCTTCCAACAGGAGTTTCTCTGTGAAGGGATCGCCTACCTGGACGGACGGTCTCTTCGCTTCCGACCTGTTTGATATTTCTTCGGACGCGAAGGTGGCCCCGTGGATGCCATCTCTCCCTGTGGCCGAACCCACGATGAGGACAGGATTGCCAACTCCGGCCGCAACAGCCCGGGCAACTTCTCCGTGTTTAACAACCCCGACCGCCATAGCGTTGACAAGCGGATTATCACGATAGCAACGCTCGAAATACACCTCCCCGCCCACAGTCGGAACTCCAAAACTATTACCGTAGTCCCCGATTCCCCGCACAACGTTTTTGAAGAGATACTGCACTCGAGCGTCTGAGATGTCACCAAAACGGAGCGAATTCAGGCAGGCAACGGGACGGGCCCCCATGGTAAATACATCTCTCATGATCCCGCCAACTCCAGTTGCAGCCCCCTGATACGGCTCGACTGCCGAAGGATGATTATGGCTTTCGATCTTGAAAGCAACCGCTAGGTTGTCGCCAATGTCCACAAGACCAGCGTTCTCCTCCCCTGCTTCCACGAGAAGTTTTCCCCCGATCCGAGGAAGGGTCTTGAGCACGGCAATTGAATTCTTATAACTGCAGTGTTCGCTCCACATGACGCTGTAAATGCCAAGCTCTGTGTACGTTGGAACACGTCCAAGGATATCCAGGATTTTCTCGTATTCTTCCTCGGTTAATCCGTGTTCGAGAGCTAACTGAAGATTTACAGCAGGTTCAACGATTTCAATTGATGACTTCATACAAGACGGATAATCGATTATGAGAATGATACTTAATCCTAATATCTTCTATTGAATTAGAGGGATAACCGCGAGGCCAAAGCTGGAAGTTTCTCTGGTCAATCGACCGTAGGCTCGATGAGAACAAGAATCTCCCCCTTTTCTACCGCGACGCCAGATTTCACAAGAACGTCGACGATCGTGCCGTGCTCCGGTGAACGTATTTCATTCTCCATCTTCATTGCCTCGAGAACCAAAATGGCATCGCCAACGCGTATTTTCGTCCCTTTTTCGACTTCGAGTTTGGCGATAAGCCCTGGCATTGGAGCAATGATTTCCAGGATACCGCCGGTTGGAACATAAGCGCGCGATACAGATTTCATGAGCAATGATCGCTCATCGTCCACTACCGCTTCGAAGCGATTTCCGTTAAGCGTAAAATGCAGTCGATCGCCTGGGCTCGTATCACGGTTGCGGTCCGCCGAGAGTGTGAAAACCCGGCCATCGACGTTCAAGAGCCAGCGGTAATCAGAAATGCGGAAAATCTCGTACGAGGCGCGAAGGCCCGAACTCGCGGCTTCCTTATCACCTACGAGCAACTCAATCGTTCTTCCAGCCAGGGACACCTGATATTTTGTCATTTTAGCGATAGGTGTCCTCTCGCTTGAGCCTCCAGAGACTTTGGCCGACAGTATCTTGAGTTTCTTGTGGACGCTCAGCCAGGCTCCTTTTGATCAAGATTGCGGCGAGTGCCGCGAAGAAATGCTCTTCTCCCTCAATTTCACGTAATGTGTTGAAATCAAATTCTTTATCAATAAACTGAGTATTATGGTTTCCATCAACAAATGCTTGAGACTTCAGAACTGCCTGACAGAACGGGAGAGTTGTTTCAACCCCGGTAATCACGAACTCCCGGAGAGCGCGTCTCATGGTAGCGATTGCCTGGGGGCGATCACCCCCCCAGCAAATCACTTTCGCCAGCATCGGGTCGTAGTGGATTCCTATGAGGTCGCCCGCCAGTGCTCCGGAATCAACCCGGACGCATGGGCCATCAGGCGGAATGAAGTGCGCAAGGCGTCCGGTGGAAGGGAGGAAATTGTTGAGGGGATCCTCTGCATAGATCCTGCATTCAATTGCATGGCCGTTGAAACGGATTTGCTTTTGGGTGAAACTGAGTGCGTCGCCTCCCGCGACATGGATCTGTTCTTTGACCAGATCGAAACCTGTGACGGCTTCGGTAACGGGATGTTCGACCTGAAGCCGGGTATTGACCTCAAGAAAATAATAACGGCTTGAAGCATCAACCAGAAACTCCACGGTACCTGCGTTGACATATCCCGCTGCTCGTATCAGTCGTACGGCTGCTTCTCCCATTGCGTTTCTGAGTTCAGGGGTTATGAGGGGTGACGGTGACTCCTCCACGACCTTCTGATGGCGCCGCTGGATGGAGCAATCCCGCTCTCCAAGGTGGACGACGTTCCCGTGTTCGTCGGCAAGAACCTGAATCTCGACGTGATGCGGTCGCTTGATGTACTGTTCGATAAAGATGCGATCATCGCCAAAGGCATTTTGAACCTCCGATTGCGCCATTTCGAACAATGAAGCAAACTTGGACTCGGATTGGACAACCCGCATGCCCTTCCCCCCTCCGCCCGCTGCCGCTTTGAGGAGAACCGGAAAACCGAGATCCTTGGCCGCTGCGAGCGCCCGGCCCCCATCTGCCAGCGCTTCGGTGCCGGAAATGGTCGGGAGACCGAGTTTCCGCGCCAGAGTTCGAGCTGATGTTTTGTCTCCCAGAAGCCTGATGGCTTTTGCCGGAGGACCGATAAACCTAACGCCGGCTTGCTCGACGGCCGCGGAGAAAAATTGATTCTCAGAAAGAAATCCGTATCCAGGGTGGAGCGCATCAACCGTTGCCTGCGCTGCAACCGTGAGGATCTTCGACTGATCAAGATACGTTTCTGAAGCCCGGGTTCCTTTCAAAGGATATGCCTCGTCAGCAAGCTGAACATGCAATGCGGTCCGGTCTGGATCAGAGTAGACGGCAATTGATTGGATGCCGAGGTCCCTGCACGCCCGGATGATCCGAACGGCAATTTCGCCTCTGTTTGCGACAAGTATCTTGCGGAGGGGGCGAGTTTTCATTGCATCAGTCTCCCGCGAGCTCGACAACGGTGACACCCGAACCTCCTTCGTTCCAGTCTCCCAGCCTGAATACCTTGATATGCGGATACCCCGATAGAAACTCCCCAATTTTCTTCCGTAACGCACCCGTCCCCTTCCCGTGGATCAGGTCGACCCTGTGGAGTCCTGCAGCATACGCGTCATCGAGGAAGCGATGGACTTGAACGACGGCTTCGTCGCCTGTGAGTCCACGAAGATCCAGCTCATTTCGTAGCTCACGGGTTTGGTCGAAGTTTCCCGTCTTCGGTCCGGTCGGTGGCGATCGCCGGGATGCTTTTTCCAGCTCACGAACCGGTGTTTTGAGTGTGCCGCTCTTCCAGAGAACTGTGGCGTCGGATTTCTTCAATGCGATGATTTCGCCGACTTCAGTACTTCCGTGCAAAGTGACAAAATCTCCCACTTTCAGATCTGGCTGTTGGCGGTGGGTGTTTACGCCTTCGACCAGGGTCGACTGGTGAACCCTGCGCATGTCTTCTTTCGCGGCTCTGATGGAAGCAGATGAGGCTGAGCTTTCCCGAATGTTTTTGATCGCATTTTCGATCGTTGCCTGCGCGGTGCGCACGAGGTCCTTCACTTCTTCTGCGGCCTGGCGTTTGATGTCTCGAACCTCGCGCCTCACATCCGCCATTTTTTCTTCATAACCGCGGACGAGAAGTTCAAGGTGGTCGCGGTCGTTCGCGAGAAGGCGCATTTTCCCCCGATACTCCTGGATTTCCTTTTCCAGCGTTACAATAAGGGATTCAACCCGGGTCTTTTCCTCTCCAAGCCATCCGCGGGCGTCGTCTAGAAGCGACGGGTCGAATCCCATTCTCTGAGCTAATTCGAGGGCGTAGCTGCTTCCGGGAACGCCAAAGCGAAAGTGATAGGTTGGTGCGAGGGAATCCGGATCGAATTCCATAGAGCCGTTGGCAAAGCCCGGGGTTTCGTGGGCAAAAGCCTTCAGCGCTCCATGATGTGTCGTTGCTATCGTAAGCGCCTTTCTTTCCGTCAGGCGTTGCAGTACGGCAGCCGCGAGGGCTCCCCCCTCGGCCGGATCCGTCCCGGCGCCGATCTCGTCGATGAGAACAAGGGACTTGCGGTCGGCGTTTGAAAGGATATCGCCCATATTTACCAAATGTGAACTGAACGTGCTCAAATCGTTCTCGAGGGACTGATTGTCACCTATGTCCACGAACACCCGATCGAACACGAAAAATTCGGAATCAGGTGAGGCTGGAATATGGATTCCCGCCTGGACGCAGAGGCTCAGGAGTCCTACGGCAGTCAGGGTCACGCTTTTCCCCCCAGCATTCGGTCCGGTAATGAGGAGCGTGTGAACATCGTTGCTACCCAGGTCAAGATTGAGAGGAACGACTTCTTCCCTGGCATGTCGTTGCAGTAACAAAGGGTGCCGTGCTTCCTTCACACGCAAAAGAGGTTTTTCTGACAGTTGGGGAGCATTTCCGAGCACCTCGATCGAGTAACGAGCTTTCGCGTTCAGAAGATCGAGCGCGGCAAGGGTCGATACAGCCTTTTCAAGCGGTTCCCGAAGCTCTCGGACCTGAGCGGTCAGGTCCCTGAGAATGCGTTCGATCTCCCTCTGCTCGCTGAACTGAAGCTCACGCAGAGCATTGTTCAGATCCAATGTCTCAGCCGGTTCAATGAAAACCGTGGCGCCGCTCGCTGAATTGGAATGGATGAAACCGGGGACTCTTTGCTTAAACTCCGTCTTGACTGGAATCACAAATCGTCCATCGCGAGTGGTGATGATGTCATCTTGTGTGTATTCCTGCTCCGCGACCTGACGAAGAATTGAAGAAAGTCGTTTTCGGAGTTCGGCGGCGAGCGAAATCATGTCCGATCGGATCATCCGAAGGTCCTTGCTGGCCGTGTCGCGCAGTCTCCCTCCCTCTTCAACCGCCTGACCGATATTGAATTCGACGATCTTGTCGGTGACGAGTCCGCCGAGGAATTCAGCAAGGAGCGGATACAGAGTTTTCCGTTTTCCAAGGAATCCCTGTACTTCGCGTGAGGAGTGAAGGACGGCCGAGATTTCGAGGAGCTCGATGGGAGTCAAGTATTGGTTCTCAACGGAGCATTTCTTGAGGTGGGGCGCAATGTTCTTGACGCCATCGAGGGGAAGTGACCCTTCCGCGATGACGAGGGTCTTCATTTCAGAAACGCGAGACAGTTCACGCTTTATGTCGGAAGTAGAACTGGAAGGAACCAGGGACTGGCAGAGGGCTTTACCGGGGTCAGTGTGGGCAAGGCGCGTGATTCGCTGAACGACCTTGTCGAATTCAAGTTTCCGGATCGCAGCGGAGAAATCACTCATGAACAAGTCATTTCTTTTCTTTGGACGGTTGTTCGGCAGCGGAGGGGGTGGCAGGGTCCGGTTTTGTGAAATCGCCGATGCGCTCTTCAGCTTTCCCTTTGAATTCCTGGGTTGTTTCCGGCACGACTTCCAGTGTGAAGTCGAGAAGCATTGGAGCAACATTGACGACTGATGTGTACAGCCGTGAATCGATCCGATATTGGCGGGAGGGGAAGCGCTGGAGGGCGAGGATCATGAAGATGACGCTCATGATAACCAGGCCCTGGAAGAGTCCGAGGAGTGAGCCGACGGTGCGATCTGCAATTCCGCCGATCTTATAGTTGTGCGCGGCAAGGCGATAGATCAGAGATTGAAGGAAGATGAGTCCAAAAAATACCGTGAAGAAACCGGCCATGACGGCATCGCTTCGCTCAATATCGAATTCCTCCACATAGAATCCGGCCATGTCGTCAAGGAAGACCTGCGAAAGAACAAGAGCAATGACAGTGACGAGAAGCCCGATCCCCTTCTTCACGAGTCCGTCACGGAATCCGAGCACGCAGAGAACAATGATGGGAAAGATAATGAACAGATCAATGATCATTGGCGGTTTGTCCCAGGTTCTGCCTTACGATTTCCCGAACGATCTTGCCATCGGCCTTTCCGCGGAGTTCTTTCATGGCAATTCCCATAATTCTTCCAAAATCGTCGGGAGATGAAGCTTCCGTTGTGCGAATGATGTTGTTGATGACCTCCCGGACCTCTTCCCTGCTCAACTGCCGCGGAAGGTATTCCTGGAGGATTGCCAATTCCTGTTTCTCCCGATCTACTAATTCTTTTCTTCCCGCTTGTTGATACAGATCAATGGCCTCTTTTCGTTTTTTGATAGCCGTCATAACGGCCGAGAGTTCGTCCTCTGAGGAAACCGGCTTTTCTGAACCCCGTTTCGTGAGTTCGATCAAATGGGCGCGAAGGGTACGGAGCGTTTCAAGGCGCAGCTTCTGCCCGCTTTTCATCGCGGCCCTCATGTCGGCGGTAATTCGTTCACTGAGACTCAAGGATCCCTTTCTATTTGAAACAAAACGAGGCAATCCCGTATCGTGGACGAGACTGCCTCGAAGATAAAACGTTCGTATGGAGCACGTTAAAGCTTTTGCAGAGCTGAATAGTTGATTCGCAGTGCATCGCCTTTGCGGAGTTGCTGCTGAATGTCCGTGACAATGCCCATGCGGGATCCCTCGTCGATTCGGAGCGACATGATGACCTGGGGAATATCGCGACGCTTCTTGGCGGCGATGGTTTGAATCTCGGGGATCAGCACAATATTATCGTCAATCTGAACACGCCCATCGCGGCCAACCCATATATATGAGACGATTCGTTTGTTATCGATCTTTTCGATTTGTGTGGCCGATGGAAGGGTGTAGGAGACTTGAATATCGTACTCCCGCAGCACCGTCGAGACCATGAAGAAAATCAGGAGCATGAAAATGATATCAGGCAGAGAAGCCGTCGGAACCGTCTGTTTCGTGGAAGCCTGTTTTTTCTTGAATTTCATACTTTTCTCCTACCGGGTCCGCTCGGGCTCGGCGATGGAAATGCTCTGCTTCACATTTTCACGAACTTCAGCCATTTGCTCTTTCGTCAATTCCTTCAGAGGGCGGCCGAACGTTTGCGCCGCAAATTCTTCCCGGAGGATATTATACGCCTGCTTGATCTCGTCGAGAGCCGCCACGTACACCCGGTACGGGGTTTCACGATCTGTTTTGATGGAAACGATCAGCTTTTGGTTGGTCCTTAACTTGTTGGCCACGATTTCATGGATTTGAGGAAGGGATGCCAACTCATCGTTGATCAGCACATCGCCGGCCGCATTGACCAGGACCTTGATGATGTTCTCTTCCTTGACCTTCACGATTTCGGTTTCTTCCACCGGAGGAGGAAGAACGAGCCCGATTCCCGTATCAACGTCGATCGTCGTGGTCACAAGGAAGAACAGGAGAAGCAAGAAGGAGATATCCGCCATCGAACTGGTTGGAATCTCCACATCTCTGCTGCTACGTTTACGCAACATGGGAGTGGTCTTTCTTTCCGGTGGTTATTTCTTCTTCTCAGCAGTTCCGGAGATGCGTTTGCCGGACTTGAGAAGAACCAGAGAATCGATCAGTTCGATGGAGCTTTCTTCCATGTCGATGACGAGCCGATCAATCCTGGAAACGAAATAGTTGTATAATACCTGGAGGATAATGGCGCACACGAGTCCAAAGAGCGTCGTCAGAAGGGCGACGGAGATACCTCCGGCCACAATTTCGGGGGAAATATTCTTGGCTTCTTTGATAGCATCGAACGCTTCGATCATTCCCTGAACCGTGCCCGTGAAGCCGAGGAGTGGTGCAATAGAGATTGCAAGCGAAATCCACACAAGCCCTTTTTCGAGGAACGCCATTTCGATGCCGCCATAGCTGATAATAGCCTTTTCTGCCGCCTCGATTCCCTCTTCGGCACGCATCAGTCCGGCCTGAAAAACGCTCGCAATCGATCCCCGGTGGTTCGCGCACACATCCAACGCCGCCGGGACGCCACCCTGATCAAGGGCGTTCTTAACGGAGACAAGGAACTTCTTGGTGTCGGTTGAGGCCCGGTTCAGAGTCCACAACCGTTCGATGCAGTATGCCAGTCCGAATATCAGCGTGAATAAGATCGGCCACATGAAAAAGCCGCCCTCGACGAACTTCGTCTGCAGCCAGTTTAATGGACCACCGCTCTCAGTCGCCTGCTGGAACAAGAAAGTCACAAGGCCCAAGATATCCATAAGAATCTCTTCCTCCTAGAATGAATGGGAATCGAGAAGATGCGAACAAAAACGATGAGAAAAGTATCAAAACATGGCTTGAAAGTCAACTGATTTCTCGGGCTCAGAGACCCCCGTAGGCCCTGATCGTGGTTCCGTTGATCGATCCGCCGGACTCAGAACAAAGATAACAAATCGTTTCGGCAATGCTTTCCGGAGTGACCCACTTGTTGAAATCTTCGTCGGGCATCGACGATTTGTTTGCTGCCGTGGCAATGATACTGGGGGCAATCGCGTTCACCGTGATTCCCGACCCCTTAATTTCCCGTGCGGTAATGTCGGTCAGTAATGAAACTCCCGCCTTGGAGATCGCGTACGGAGCCTTGCCCGGTGACGGCTGAAGGCCAACCATGGCCGAAATGTTGACGATGCGGCCGTACGACCTTCCTTTCATTCGTCTGAGCGCCTCCCTCGTGCAAAGGAATGCGGTCTTGAGATTCATGCTCATCATTTTTTCCCAATCGGCGACAGAAACTTCGGTAATCGGTCTTGTAGGCAGAAATCCGCCCACGGTGTTGACCACGATGTCCAACGTCTTATATCGCCGGAGAACCTTGTCAAACAAATTGCGGACTTCGAATTCATCGGCGACATCGGCCCGAATCAGCAAGGGGGTCCCCTCTTTTCTTATTGTCTCAGTTTCAGTCTTCTGAGTGGAAGCGGCGACATTCATTCCCTCCCTCAGGAACCGTTCAACGACAACCGAACCCAATGCCCCCGTTCCGCCGGTCACCAAGGCCGTCTTCCCTTTGAGACTCATTGCTTCGCATCTCCTTGCTCTCTGAAACGTCGTGTCAATTCAGGATCCATCCGCTGTGAAGAATTCCTTGGACTTGTCCCACTTCAGCTGGTCCCGGTACTTATGAAACCATCGGAGCAGCCGTGCGGTTTCGCTTTTCTGAAACTCGAGCGGCATGGAGTGCTTCAGGGCGTCATAGGCCTCATCGGAAAACAAGCCTCCTTCCTTAACAATCTCCGCAAGAAGCGGAACAGCGTCAGCCGCGCCGGCCGCCAGCGCTGTGCGAGCCAAGGCAAGCCGCATCTCCGGATCTTCTTCTGTTTGAGCCGCCTCAATCAGCCTTTCACCTTCGGAGGGTCCCCCCAGGATCTTTACAGCGTCCATCACACTCAGGCGTACTGCGTCCGAGTTATCGGACAGCAATCTCATGATTGACGGGAGAGCATGTTCCTCGCCAATTCGAACCAGTAGATTGATCGCTTTACGGCGAACTTCTGCGTCCTTGTCTTCGAGGCGTTCAAGCGCCATCGGCAGCCACACGTTCTTCTCTGCTATATGCGATTCAAGGGCGCTGAGCGCCGTGATCCGGTCTGTCACCAATTGGCTCACGAGCAAATGAATGTTGTGTTCCAGGGGGTCCTCTTCCCCTTTGCGGAACATGAGGATGCTTGCGATAAAAACTCCCACGACGGCTGTCCCAATTATCATGTTCTTCACAGCCAAGGCCTTGTTTTGGTGTGAGACAAGATAACGGTAAAAGGCGCCGAGGATTAACGCCGCTGCCAGGACGCACACGACCAGCGGGCTCGTCGGGAGGCCGGTATCCCAGGAGAGCTTGACACCGATAAAGCTGCAAACCGAACCGGCGATCCATCCGATTGCCAGCCGGGTCCCTAGTTTTTCCGTCAGCAACATGGCTCCGACTGCCGGAATGATCAGATAGCTGAAAACCAGAAACACCCCCGCAATGGCAACAGAGCTTGTGATGACAAACCCGAACGACATATAAAAAAGAAAATCCCAGAAACGACCGTTGAAACCGGATTGTTCGGCCTGTTCCTGGTTGAAGGAAATGGAGATGAATTTCTTGCGGAAAAGGAAATGAAAGATTCCGACCGCGGCATAGATCAATGCCGTTTTGATGACTGTCGGTCCCTGGACCCAGAGGAGTTCGCCTTTGATAATGTGGTCGAGCTCTTGGGGGCCGAGGGCGCTGCGCGAGAGTACCAACATGGTGGCTGCGAATGTGACAGCATAGACAATTCCAATGATGGCTTCATGGGGAACCCGTTCCCCCTTCATTTTGGTCACGGAGAATACAAATGCTCCAAAGAAGGTAAACGCGAGCGAATAGAGGTAAAGCGCCGTTGTATCGGTTCCCGCTTCGTATCCAAGGAGGATACCCGTCACTGTTCCAAGCGCTGCAATTTGAGCAAGCGCAAGGTCGACAAAAATGACCTTCCGCGCGACAACATGCACGCCCAGGTAAACATGAATGCCGGTCAGAACCAGGCAGGCAGCGAGAGGCCACAGCATTGAAGAAGGAAGATAGAAAAACTGTTCCATGGTCAGAGATTCATTTCAGTGCAAGCACCAGACTTTCGATCAGCGAGGAGATCAGTTTCTCATATGTATCGGTCTCCTCCGCCGCACCGACATCGATGTGTGTGATCAGAACACTTGCTCCTGTTTTGCTTGCGACATAATCGGCGGCGTCGCGGGAATAGAAATTGTCATTCAGAATCACCTTGATCTGCTCGCGCCTCACCTGCTCAACGATGGCATAACGTCGTTTGGCCGGAGGAGGAATCCCCGGCTTCTCTTCCAATTCGCCTACAATATGCAAATTGATACGATCGGCGAGATAAACGTACGTTTTATGATAGCTGATGACTTTTGCTCCGTCCAGGCGCTTGGCTTGCGCCATCCAGCCTCCAAGTCTGGAGGAAAGGCCTTTCGACTCGAGCCACTCCATCAACCCGTTGTTTCGTGCTTTCCGTGAGAGGATGTCTCCGGCTTTCTTCCCAATTATTTTCAAAAGTTCCTCTCCAAACAGCGACGCATCAATGCGATCACGAAACGATTCCAGGCGCTCCTGATAGTAGGCTGCATGCGCAGGATCAATCTTGGCAAGCCTTTCCGCGATATTCTCTGCAATAATCTTTGCATTGATCGGATCGAGCCAGCAATGAGGATTGCCCTGGGGATGAATATCTCCCCACGAACGGGAGATCTCTGTCGGAAGTTCTTTGATTGGTACGTTCAACGTTGCCACAAGGTGTCCTGGAGTGCCCGGTTGAATTTCCGGATTTCCCGACGCATCGATCACATTCTTTGCCCAAAGATCCAACGACAATCCGTTTTCCACAAACAGGTCGGCACGGTTTGTGATCTGGTTCATCGTGGGTGTCGGCGTGACATAATGGGGGTCTTGTCTTGGGTTAGCCAGTGCAATTGCATCGACCCGATTTCCACCAATTTCCTGCGCGAAATAGCGGAGGTAGTTGATCGTCGTGACGACCTTCAGCCTCTCTTGTAGGCCTTGTGCAAACAGGCTGCCGGACAACAGAGTCAGGAGAATAAGGCGAAAGAGCGAATTCATACATTCCTCAGGATTATCGGTTGACCCAATATGGCTCTGTGGGGTGCGAGCCGAAAACGAAATTGACCTCGAAGAGAACCGTGTTGAGGCCGTTCGATGAACCGGTGCGCCGCTCGAAGCCAAAGCGGAGTCTCAAAAACTCGGTGGTATAATAGCTTGCATAGAAGCCGATCGAGCGGCTGATAGTAAGGTCCGCGGCTGGCTCCGTGACCCAATCGAAGCGCGCGCCCAGATAGAGCCAGTACGAGAGTTGAGCTTGCGCATACGCGTACCAACCGTTGGGACGGATCGTCAATATTTCACCGAGGGAGTCCTCGACTAGCTTTTCCCCGAAAAAGAATTCTCCGCCGATGACAAAAGATCGTGACGCCCGTTGCTCGGACGGAGACCATTTATAGGTCCCGTCAATGCCGATCAATGTACCGGAGGCTTTTCTGCGTTCTGTGTAGGCGCTCGCACCGAAAACGAGCAGATGTTCATTGTACCAATCGGCCGACATGTTGAGACGTCCAAGCAGGGCCGGTTGCTTGCCGACAGCGCCTCCACTCAGACCCAGGCCCCCCGATCGTACGACATCCAGGTTGGCTTCCAACGTTGTTCCGGGAATGGGGCTGGGGAGGAAAAAGTCGAGATCCACTCCGACAGGGCTGAATCCGCTTTCAAAGAACTCTCCATGCTCGGTGCCAAGGAATTTCGACACGACGAGAGGCCGGGTAGTCCAGGGGAGGTCATGCAGATGGAGCCGGTTGTTGATTCCAAAAGGAGCCCGGAATTTTCCGAATTTCAGTTTCAATCCGAGCGGTGCGCTTTCCAGAAATGGAACGCGCTTGATAATTCCGTATACCTCTTCGGGATCCACGGCGAAGCCCTGGCTGGCCTCGTCTTCAACGGCGAAAATGGCCACAGCGTCGGCATAGGGGTCCACGGGAGCGCGAAGATCAATTTCCAGACTTCTGAGAAAGGGCCGGTTGTCAATCTCTGCCACCCCCTCCTCATCCATAACGCTCCGGGAATCAGCCCTGGCCGCAAAGTTGATGAAGGCGGTTGTTCGCGGATTGAAAACCACACCGGACATTGATCGTGCGAGTGCTGCGAGCTTGTTTTCAAGTTCTGCAAACCGTCTTTCAAGCCGCTCCTCGAGGGCCTCAATGTCATCATCAGCGACAGCGGCCTTCGTCGAACGGTCATTCTTGAGACTATCGAGTGCAGCGCGGACGTTTTGAAGTTCAATTGCGAGTTCTGAGAGTTCCGGATTCTGACGTACCCCCTTCTCCTGACCGAACGCTGTGCTCAGAATAAGGATAGTTCCCAGAAAAATTGCAGTGTGACCCATCTTCATTTCTTGCCTCCAAAGGATCTTCCCCGATCCGGGGGGCGACCGAGGAACTGTGATGTGGTAAGGATAACTATCCGCGAAACGCGGATCGTCAGCCGATTGGGGGGCCGCGTTGGAGGGAAGAGTTGTAAAAGACCGATGTGGAATACCCGGGGGAACAATGGATCCCGATTCTGGACGAAGTGTTGGGAATTTCCACCGAGAGGGTGGCCAGAAAGGCGGCGGGACCGGCTGTACGGTGACACAACAGGCACTGATGCCCGGTTTCAAGAGCCTTGTGGACCTCGTGAGTTCCGCATTCGTGCGACGCAATGCGTTCAGCACTCCGGCCATAGCCGGGAAGGAAGTCCACATGCCCGGCGTTCGCAACTCCCGTCAACGCGAGATGCAGGCAGGCGGAGAAGACACAAAGGATACGGGTGGATTCTCTCATTGTTCAAAACAAGGTATGCAGACTGACGATGAAATGCAATCGTCTTTGCATTTCTAACAATTTAGAAGTACGTTTTTCTTTCATAGTTTTGGGTGAAGAATGAGAAATATCCTTTTTGTCCTCCTGGTGTTTGGCGCAGTCGGAATGGTCCCAGCCCAGAATCAAGGGGTGGTCCTTGGACAGAAGGCCCCGGATTTTTCTCTCCCCTATGCCACGAAAGACTCGGTGTTCAGAACTCCTCTTGTTCTTGAAGACCTCATCGGGAAAGCAAAGATCGTACTGGCCTTCTACCCGGCCGATTGGAGCCCTGGCTGCACCAAGGAGGTGTGCACTTTTCGAGATAACTTCTCAGCCCTCCAGTCTCTCAAAACAGAGGTCCTCGGAATTAGCGGCGATTACACGTGGTCGCACCACGCATGGGCACGTCATCACGATCTTCCGTTCAGGCTTCTCAGCGACCATGATCATAAGGTCGCCAGACGCTATCTGTCTTTCAATGAAAAAACACAATACAATAGACGGACGGTTTTTGTGATCGATAGGAAGGGGCTGATCGCCTACATGGATCTTGAATACAGCGTCGCCGACCCGGACGATTTTGGGAGGCTCCGGGACGCCCTCAGCAAACTGCCATGACAAATGGAACTGCCCGAAGGCAGAAGTCCAACGTGTTGTTCTTCCTCTTTCTGATTCTTTTTTTCGCTCTTTGGCTGCTACTCCTCATCACCGCTGTTCAAGACCGGCGATCGAAAGATCAAACCTCATGCGGTAACGAATTCACGGCGAAAACGGGCAGGACACAGATACTTCGGACGGGGGCGACATGAGCGATCCGTACAAACCTCTTGCGTGTTCACTCTACGACGTGCTGGAAGCCGCTTCGATGAGAAAGCAACGTCTCCGATTGACCATCGGGGGGGAACATCGTGACGTCATGATCCGCGATGTATTTTCAAAAGGACCCGAAGAGTTTCTGATCGCGGCCGATCCGAGCACCGGACGTGAAGAGACCATTCGACTCGACAGAATTGAGCTGATCACAGACCTCGTCGAGGGGAAGACATACACCGCGAACCGTTGTTGATACCTCGATCTCGAAGGACCCTGACCATGATGTACTCGTTCTCGCTCGTTCTCCTCATTCTCCCGATGCTTTTCCCTCCTCAAGAACAGGATTCGCTTCGCCATCCGGATGAAACCCGCCTTCGGAATATCCGCCAACTCACCTTTGGAGGAACCAATGCCGAGGCATATTTCTCTTTTGACGATCGGCGTCTCATCTTCCAATCCACCCGTCCCCCCTTCGATTGCGACCAGATCTTCACGATGAATGTGGACGGAAGTGAACAGTTTCTTGTCAGCAACGGCAAGGGAGTGACGACATGCGCCTACTTCCTGCCTGATCGGAAACGAATTCTCTATTCATCCACATTTTACGAAAAGGAGAAGTGCTCTTCGCGACCGGACAAGTCGAACGGATACGTTTGGGGCGTCTGGGATGCTTATGATCTCTACACGGCGAATGCAGACGGTTCGGATATCAGAGTCCTCAGCCGGAGTCCTCGCTATGACGCCGAGGCGACGATTTCCCCCATGGGAGACAAAATCGTGTTCACTTCCTCGCGGGACGGCGATCTGGACCTCTACACAATGAACCTGGACGGGTCGGACGTTCAGCGGATTACACAGGAGCTTGGTTACGACGGCGGGGCGTTTTTCTCCTGGGATGGAAAGCGGATTGTCTATCGGGCATTTCATCATACAGACAGCATTGCCGCTAAGGAATACAAAGCTCTGCTGGCCGAACAGTTAGTCAAGCCGACCCGGATGGAGATTTTCGTGTGTGACGCCGACGGAAAGAACCGGAAACGTCTCACGAACTCGGAAGGGGCCAATTTTGCTCCCTTCTTCCACCCTGACAACAAGCGGATCATCTTTTCGTCCAACAGCGATGCGCCCGGGAGTCGCCTGTTTCATTTATACATTATGAACGACGACGGAACAAAGAAGAACCAAGTCACCTCTGGGGGGACGTTTAATGCCTTTCCCATGTTCTCGCGTGACGGAAAGCAGCTGGTTTTTGTATCCGATCGCAACGCCAGAGAGCGCTATGAATTCAATATTTTTCTTGCGGATTGGGTTGAATAATCGGCGATGAGGAAGCCATGAACACCATCAGGAGAAGTGTTTTTTCGATTTTTGTCGTCGGGGGTTTCGCGTTCGCTCAATCCCAACGAAGCTCCGAGATCACCGTCGAAGAACTGAAAGCCCATCTCCGCATTCTTGCATCTGATGAGCTTGAAGGCAGAAGGGCCGGCTCCCGCGGCGCCGATGCCGCCGCCGAGTATCTGGCAACCGAATTCTCGGCATCGAAGCTTGAGCCAAAGGGAGATGACAACACCTATTACCAGGAGTTCGAATTTGTTGCAGGTGTCGAGTTGGGAAAGAAGAATTCTCTGCTGCTTGATGTGGACGGGAAGGCAATTTCGCTGAAACTTCACGTCGATGCGCGTCCACTTGGATTTTCGGATACAGGCGCTTTTGAAGGATCCGTGGTTGTTGCTGGCTATGGGATTTCAGCTCCGCAAAGAAACTATGACGACTACGAGGGGATCGATGTCAGGGACAGAGCGGTCCTTCTCCTCCGGCATCACCCTGAGGGAGAAAACCCGCACAGCGAATTCGGACAATACTCGTCTTTGAGGCACAAGGCCGTCAAGGCGCGGGAAAAGGGAGCCAAAGCGATCATCCTGGTTACCGGTCCTGCTGACACCGACAAGGATGAACTGATGAAGCTTTCGTACGACCAATCGGTTGGAAACGCCGGCATCCTGGCACTCAATCTGACTCAACACGCTGCTGATCGTATGCTGGCCGCCGCGGGAACGACGGTGGAAAAGCTCCAAGAGGAAATCAACGGATCCAAGAAGCCCCGATCATTCATTCTAAACAACGTGCGTGTGAACATTGATGTTGAAGTTCTTCACGTCAGGAAAAAAACGAGGAATGTGATCGGATTCCTGGAGGGCAACGACCCGTATTTGAAACAAGAGATTGTTGTCATCGGGGCGCATTATGATCACCTCGGGTATGGCGGCGAAAGCTCAGGCTCATTGAGTCCCGATACTCTCGCGATTCACAACGGTGCGGATGACAACGGTTCGGGAACCGCGGGGTTGGTCGAGCTTGCCGAATATTTTTCGGCACACCGCGATGATTTGAAGAGAAGCACGCTGTTCATTTCTTTTTCAGGAGAAGAAATGGGTTTGCTGGGGTCAGCATACTTTGTCAACAACCCCCCCGTGCCTCTGGAACATGTTACGGCAATGCTGAACATGGACATGATCGGACGGCTCCGGGATCACTCGCTCATTGTCTATGGTGTTGGAACATCCCCGGGCTTTGAAGATCTGGCGAGACAGCACAATGCCGACTCCGGATTTGTTCTGAAGCTGAATAAGGATGGATTTGGTCCGAGTGATCACTCGTCGTTCTACGGCAAAGCGATTCCGGTTTTTCATTTCTTCACGGACCTTCACGCCGACTACCACCGGCCCTCTGACGATTGGGACAAAATCAACTATGGTGGAATGAAGCAGGTGCTGGAATATGTGAGGGCGATCGCGACCGATCTCAACCGGGTTGATCCCCGCCCTTCGTACGTTCGGGTGGAGACTCCCCGGACGACCGGAGCGGGACGCGGCATCCGGTCTTACACCGGGACGATTCCGGATTTTGGAGAGCAGGTTGAGGGGATGAAACTTTCCGGAGTTCGCGAGGGGAGTCCTGCCGCCGATGCCGGCCTTCAGGCGGGTGACGTAATCATCAGGTTTGGAACCATCGAAATCAAGAGCCTCTATGACTATACGTTTGCGCTGGGGGAATACAAGCCCGGAGATGAAGTCCGGGTGGTCATAAGGCGCGGGGATGAGACGAAATCACTGACAGTTGTTCTGGGACAGCGAAACTAGGTCGCGTCTCAGAAATAGTTTGAATAATTACCTCGACGATTGGTTTTGCTTGTCAGGGGACACGCTTACCTGTCGGCAGGCAGGGAAAAGGCCGCCTGATAAGAACTCAACAATCAATCCGTGTTCATCCGTCTTTTTCGGTGACAATCCGTGTACTATTATTCAACTTAATCTAAGGGACGCAACACTAGTGCACGATTCTTGGAGGCAAAAAGCCTGACGGAACCCGGCAGGGTTTTTTTCGGGAACTTCCTTCAGCGCTCACGCTTCAACCAACGTCGTGTACTTTGCTTTTCCCCCCTTCAGCATTGTTTCGAGGGTATTCACAAGGTCGTCGGCTTTCTCATCAAGATCGTCCTCGAGCGCTTCGTATTCCTCCACAGAGTCGCACACAAACTGCTCCACAAAGGAATTCTTCTTCCCCTTCTGCTCGAAAATGTTGTAGTTCTTTTTCTGGGTCTCCGCAAAATGTTGTTTCAATTCATCGGCAAGTCTCAGATACTCCTCCCGCTTTTCAGGATCGATCTCGTAAGCGATTTGCAGTATGACCTTGGGCATGGGGACCTTTCTGTAAGGGTAGAACAGCTCTAAACGAAATTTCTCAGGGCGCTGCGTACCTCCCGCTCGTTCATGCCAAAATAGTGGCCGAGTTCATGAAACAGAACCTCCATGATTCGCCGGCGCAGTTCTTCTTGATTCCGGCTCTGAGCCTCGATGTTTTTCTGAAAGAGGTATATCGTGTCCGGCACGGTCGGACTCGTCCCGTACCACGTGTTCCGTTGAGGGAGCGGGATTCCCTGATAGAGTCCAAGGAGCGAGTGTTTCCCGGCCTTCACACCCCGCCACAGATCCTCCGTGGGATAATCTTCAATGACGATCTGAACATTATCCACACGATCTTTGAATGTCGGGGGAAGGCTCTCAAAGGCTTCCTCAGCGATTTTTTCGAATTCTTCCCGAGTCATGGTCACTCTCCCGCGGTGCGAAGAAGCTGCACAAGGTGAGGAGATCCCCCCAGGAACAACGCCGCGAGCGAACTGAGGAGAATCATGACGGTCACGATTGACTTGCTAAATGAAAATCTGTGCACAACCGAAGTTCCCAGGACCGCAAGAGCAATACTCCAAAAAGCTATGACCGTATCAAAACCCAGCAACATGGCATAGGAAACGGGTTTGATCACCCATGGATGGGGGTTCGCAGTAAACAGATACATGCCGAATGTCAGAAGTTCGATCGGAAGCACCAAAACGAGTGAAAGGGCGATGGGAACAAGTGAGTACGCCAGAAGCGCAAACGAGTTCCTGAACCGCATTGAACTGCCGAGCAATCGGGCGGTTCCGTGATAGAGAGCAGAAAACAGGACTGCCGAGACCAGTCCGACTGCAACCCCGGTTCCGAAAGCCCATGGAATCAGGTCCAGGAGCGTATCGAACAGCTCCCCCAACTTGAAATACCAGAACGCTGTGAAGGAGAGGGCAATTCCAAAACAAACAAAAAGAAAAAAGGAATAATTCTTGTGTTCGGCGAGGACAATCGTCCGGAATGTCGTTCGGGGAGCTTCGATAACCCCCCATGCCGTTTCGAATAAATTCAGGTTCGGGACACGATTCTGGAGAAAACTCTTACAATTCGCACAAACCGTTGAGAAATCGTCATTCTCAAATGCACAGGTGGGACATACCAGCATCAAGCTTCCAAGTCAGTTCAAAAAAAGGTATGAACTTTGGGAAACGAAAGCAACGTTTTTTTCACTTGGAAGAAAAAAGGATCTTACCGGATGGGGAGGAATTTTGCCGTGAAATGGCGGAGCATCGGGGGTTCTTCGACGATGCGGTATCCTTTCAGGAGGTTCCGGCGGCCATAGACCTCATGGACAACCTCAACAACGTAGTCTACGTGGCTTTGAGTATACACTCTCCGAGGGATTGCCAGCCGCACGAGTTCCATGGAAGGAGAAATCAGTTTCCCTGTCTTCGCATCATATTTGCCGAACATCACGCTGCCGATCTCAACAGACCGGATCCCCCCGGCCCTGAACAACTCGCATACAATGGACTGACCAGGATACTGGTGTGGAGGGATATGTTTCGCAAACCGGGCTGCATCAAGGTAAATAGCATGTCCCCCCGGGGGTTGAACAATGGGAACGCCGGCCAGGATGAGTTTTTCGCCAAGATATTCCACCGAGCGAATTCTATAACGCAAATAGTGCTCGTCGACGATCTCCTCAAGCCCTTGGGCAATTGCTTCAAGGTCTCGTCCGGCGAGCCCGCCGTAGGTGGGGAACCCTTCAGTGACAATCAGGATATTCCTGGCTTGGCCGGCCAAGTCTGCGTCATTCACGGCCAGGAAGCCGCCCATGTTGACCAATGCGTCCTTTTTAGCGCTCATGGTGCAGCCGTCGGCATAAGAGAACATCTCGCGCGCTATTTCAAATACAGTCCTGCCCGCATAGGCGCGTTCGCGTTTTTTGATGAAATATGCGTTCTCTGCAAAACGGCATGCATCGAGGAACAAAGGAATCTTGTATCTTTTCAGGATCCTTTTTGTTTCCTTGAGATTTGCCATGGAAACAGGCTGCCCGCCGCCGGAGTTGTTTGTCACAGTCAATATGCAGAGAGGAATATTCTTCGCACCTTTTTCGTTGATGAATGTTTCGAGCGCTTCGGTATTCATGTTCCCTTTGAAATCGGCAACCAGTGCCGGTTGCTTTCCTTCCTCTGTTTGAAAATCCACCGCCTCGGCTCCGGAGTATTCCACGTTGGCCCGCGTGGTATCGAAGTGCGTGTTATTCGGAACAAATTTTCCCTTCCCTCCGACCAGCGTGAAAAGGATTTTCTCGGCCGCACGGCCCTGATGTGTGGGAATGATGTAGCGGAACCCGGTCAGTCGCTTCACAGCGCGTTCAAATCGAAAGAAACTCCGCGATCCGGCATAGGATTCATCGCCATCCATGACGCCCGACCATTGCCTGGCGCTCATGGCCGATGTCCCGCTGTCCGTCAGAAGATCAATCAACACGTCCTCGGCCGGGATAAGAAACGGATTGTAGCATGCTTTTTTCAAAATGTCTTCGCGTTCCGGCACGGTCGTGAATTTGATCGGCTCAACGGACTTGATCTTAAACGGCTCAATAATCGTTTTCATCATTCATTATTTCCGGTGGTTCGGTGAAAGGGTGTGATGGCGCAGGCAGCCGAAGGGAGGAAACGGCTGTGTGATGCTATTCGGACTCGTACTGAATAATGGAGAACACGTCATAGTTTCCAAGCCGTTGCCGCCCATGGAGGAATGACAGTTCGATCAGAAAGGCAAGTCCGACGACTGATCCCCCCATCCGCTCGATAAGCCGGCAGGCAGCGACCGAGGTCCCCCCCGTTGCGAGGAGGTCATCATGGATGAGAATGCGATCGCCCCGCTTGACTGCGTCGGCATGGATCTCAATCGTATCGCGTCCGTATTCAAGTTCGTATTCTTCGTGAAGCGTTTGCGCGGGGAGCTTGCCGGGTTTTCGAATCGGAACGAATCCAACCTGCAGGAGGTTTGCCAAAGCTGCGCCAAAAATGAATCCTCGCGATTCGACCGCAACAACCCTGTCGAGTGGTGTATTCTTATACCGGTTGTGAAAAATGGAGAGAGCTTCATTGAAGGCTGCCGGGTCATTCAGGAGTGTCGTGATGTCGCGAAAAACGATCCCGGGTTTCGGGAAACCGGGAACTGAGCGGATCGACTCTGCAAGCTTGTGCATAGCTACCACTGAATCCGTTCTTTTTTCAAAAAAGCATCAATTCCCCGCTTGCAGTCGTCGGTCATCCGTGTGAGCGCGTTGAGGTTCGCCGCGTAA
This sequence comes from Ignavibacteriales bacterium, assembly GCA_016186715.1. Lineage (GTDB taxonomy): Bacteria > Bacteroidota > Ignavibacteria > UBA10030 > UBA10030. The sequence continues at coordinate 24,698 of JACPLA010000089.1, forward strand.
TCCAAAGCGTCATTCGTCGACATTCCATGGATCCGTGCCAGAAGTTCCTTGATCAGGCCCATGGACGAGCCGCTGCAATTCTTTACCAGTTCCTGGGCAAGTGTGAATCCGAACCTCCGGAGTTCCGTTTCCGGAACGACGTGATTTGCCAGACCGACGGACTGGGCCTCATCGGCAGTCATGATGGTGCCCCGAAGGGTCAGCTCACGGGCACGGGATTCCCCGATTTTTCGGACGAGGAAGATCATGACGATAGCCGGAATGAAGCCGATGCGAACTTCCGTATACCCGAACCTGGCCGTTTCCCGTGAGGCAACGACCATATCGCACACGGTTGCCAAACCGCATCCCCCCGCCAGCGCGTTTCCGTGGACAAGCGCGATAACGGGTTTCCGATGGGAATAGATTTGCAGAAAGAGGTTCATCAAATTCAATGAATCCTCCTGGTTCTGGTGGAAATCATATTCGGCAACGCGCTGGAGATATGCTAGATCGGCTCCGGAACAGAACGAGTCCCCTTCTCCCGTAAGGAGAATCACTTTGATATGAGAGTCCTTTTGAGCCGCCAGGAAAGCTGCAGAGAGCTCGTCCACCATTGTGTCGTCCAAAGCGTTATGCTTTTCGGGGCGACTGAGGCTGATGGTGCAGATTCGGTTTTCAACAGAGTACTTTATCCGGGTGTATTCTTGGGGGGGCATGAATCGCTCGAATCAAAGTAGCAAGAACGTTTCCGAAAATCAAGATTCCCGGGTCAACAAAAAAAATCCCGGCCTTCGGAGCGGGCCGGGATTCCGGAAACGGACCAGCGGTTTGATCAGGCGTCGTAGTACAGCATGAATTCATACGGATGCGGACGCAGTTGCATCTGCTTCACTTCCTTAGTCCGTTTGTAGTCGACCCATGTCTGAATGAGGTCTTCTGTAAAGACGTCGCCTCGGAGGAGGAAGTCGTGGTCGGCTTCCAACGCCTTTAGAGCCTCATCCAGGGAGCCGGGCGTTGAAGGAACGTCGCGCAACTGCTCGGGAGTCATGTCATAGATGTCTTTGTCGAGCGGCTTTCCGGGGTCGATCCGATTGATAATTCCGTCCAAACCCGCCAGCATCATGGCGGCAAACGCAAGGTAGGGATTGCACGTGGGATCCGGGCACCGGAATTCGATGCGCTTGGCTTTCGGGTTTGACGAGTACATGGGGATGCGAACGGAAGCCGACCGGTTTCTCTGTGAGTACGCGAGGTTGACAGGAGCTTCGAAGCCGGGGACAAGTCTCTTGTAGGAGTTTGTGGTTGGATTTGTCAGCGCGCACAGAGCAGGAGCGTGGTTCAGGATTCCTCCGATGTAGTGCATGGCGATTTCACTCAGACCTGCGTAGCCGCTCCCGGCAAACAGCGGCTTGCCCGCCTTCCAGAGGCTCTGGTGCACGTGCATACCCGAGCCGTTGTCTCCAAAGATCGGTTTGGGCATGAAGGTGACGGTTTTTCCGTGTTTTTTTGCAACGTTCTTTGTGACATACTTATAGACAAGGTAATTGTCGGCCATTCGTGTCAACGTATCGCGGCGCATGTCGATTTCCGTCTGGCCGGCCGTGGCGACCTCGTGGTGGTGCACTTCCACGCCGATTCCCACTGACTCGAGCGTAAGAACCATGTCGGTTCGGAGGTCCTGCAACGTGTCAATGGGCGAGGTGGGGAAATAGCCCTCTTTGTAGCGGGGCTTGTGACCGAGGTTCTGACTTCCGTTCGATCCGCTATTCCAGAATCCTTCTTCGGAGTCTATGTAGTAGTAGCCACAATGGTA
>JACPLA010000094.1 GCA_016186715.1 Ignavibacteriales bacterium
CTCTGCGTTTCAATTGATTCACGAACATTCTCTTGTTATATTTCTTTGTCTTTCAGTTTTTACCGGAACGTGGCGCAGCCCGGTAGCGCACTTGCTTGGGGTGCAAGGGGTCGCGGGTTCAAATCCCGCCGTTCCGACAAGTTCTACTTAAACTTTGCGAGCAGCCCTTCCAAGAATTCCCTCATCTGCATCATCTCAGAACGGATCTCTTCATCCTGGATTTTTTTCTTCGGCGGCACGGTGAGCAACTCGAGCTGTTCTCCGCTGTCGGGCTCGGGGACGTATTCCTCCAGCACCTTCTTGGCTCCTTCAATCGTATACTTTTCGTCGCGAAGCAGCGTCTTAATATAGAGGATGAGCTTAATGTCCTTGTTCGTGTAAATCCTGTTGCCCGCCCGGTTCTTTGCAGGCTTCAGCTGCTCAAATTCCGTCTCCCAGTACCGAAGAACATATTGCTCCAGGTCGGTGATCTTCGCAACTTCGCTGATGGAATAGTAGAGCTTTCGAATGCCGGTGTGTTTCATGTCGTACAAAATTACCAAAATGTCAGTTGACTTGCAATGAATGCAGCGGCATCGCTACATCTTTTCGATAACGGCAAATGCCACGACAGTTGTTTCCGTGTGAGAAAGCGAGAGATGAACCAGGCTGCCGGCAAGCGCCGACGCTACTTTCCCGTGCAGAACCACGCGTGGCTCGCCCGAAGGCTGATTCACAACCTCTACGTCCCGCCAGCGAAACGTGCCGCTCCAGCCCGTGTGCATCGCCTTGGCAACAGCCTCTTTGGCCGCGAAGCGGGCTGCGTAATGTATGTGCGGGGACTTTTTGGAAGAACAATATGCAATCTCACTCTCTGTGAACATCTTCTTTAGAAACGTCTCCTCCCAGGCTTCAATCGCGGTCTTCATCCGTTCTACGTCAACGATATCGACGCCAATGCCGGCGATCATGCGTGACTTCATCTTCACGAGTCGTTCTCCTTCTTTACAATTTCGATGAGTTGAGCGATATCGTCGACGTCGTAATCAGCAAGTGAAACTTGCGTTCCGAACGTATCGCCGTAGCGTGCGAAAACGGTCTTCATGCCTACCTGAGCCGCGCCCACTACATCGCGTTCCGCCCAGTCACCCACCATCAACGCCTCCTTCGGCTGTACGTTGAGTCGCTCGAGTACTTTTTTGAAAGGGCCCGGGCTCGGTTTTCTCTCGCCCGTGTCGTCAAAAGTGACAACAACGTCGAACATGTGGTGGAGATTCAAGTACGTCAACCGGAGCCATGCCTCTTTGGAAGGAGCGTCTGAAACAACGGCGAGCTTCAGGTGCATTTTCATCAGCTCCATGAGCGTCAGGTAAACGTGCGGATACGGCACGAGCGCAGCTTCACGAGCGCGGCGGTACGCAAGCACTCCCGCAGAAAGGATCTTGTAGTCGATCTTGCTGAACTCGTTGTACAACAGCTCATCAAAGACTGTTTGAAATTCCATCCCCTTTACCTCGTAAATGTCGTCGATCCTTTTCTTTATCTCTTCGACGGAAAGGTTCAAGCCTGCATCACGCATTGCATGGATTGCTGCATCGACAGCCTGGCGTTTCATGAGCATGAAATCGACGAGCGTGTTGTCGAGGTCGAAAACAACAGCCTTAATCATGGCAGACGTGCTAACAGGATTGCTGGTGTGGTGGAATAATTTGATTGATGTGTTCGTTAAGCGCTCTTCTCCGTCAATGCACGTACGGCGAGCTCATAGCTCAGAACGCCGAACCCGGCGATGACTCCTTTGCACACACCGGTCATGAGAGACATGTGTCTGAATTCTTCGCGCGCATGGGGGTTGGTAAGATGGACTTCGATGACGGGGACTTTCAGCGCGGCGACAGCGTCACGAATGGCAACCGAGGTATGCGTGTAACCGCCGGCATTGAGGATGATTCCGTCGGTCATGCCGTCCATCGCTTTTTGCAGAAAATTGACGATCTCCCCCTCGACATTGGATTGATAGAATTCAAACTTCACGCTCTCAAATTTCTTTTTGAGCTGATTTTCAATGTCCCACAACGAGAGCGTTCCGTATTTTTCCGGTTCGCGTTTACCGAGAAGGTTCAAATTGGGTCCGTTGATGACGAGAATACGCATAGGGCAAAATTCCAAGTTCCAAAATCCGAATCACAAACAAAACTCAAGCACCAAGTCTCAATTCAGAATTGTC
>JACPLA010000021.1 GCA_016186715.1 Ignavibacteriales bacterium
ATGTGACACCGCCGTTAAGAGTATAGTAATATGCAGAATAGGAAGGTGCTTACGACACATGGTGGAAAAGGTGTCCAAATTTGTCGACGATTCCTTTTCAGAAAGATGATCAATTAAGGAGTCCCCGAAGAGATCATATGGCCATTCATCTATGTCGTCTTCGGTTCGTAGAAATGCACTGAGACTGTTAGCCGGGGCTTTGTGGCTGGAAACAAATGTGTTTCGCATTCTGAGTCTAATAACAACAGCTTCAGCAGAAGGCACGACTGTCAGTCAGCTACTTGGTTATTTGGCTGGAAGAGATCCCACAGATTCCCATACAGATCTTCAAAGACAGCCACTGTCCCGTAGGGGGCGTTCTTAGGTTCCCTAATGAAGTTTATTCCGGCCGAAAGCATCTCATTGTAGTCGCGCCAGAAGTCATCGGTGCTGAGGAAGAGGAAAACCCGCCCTCCCGTTTGGTTTCCAATGAACGCGTCTTCCTCGGGTGTTGAGGCGCGGGCCAATAGAAGGTTGGTGCCTTTTGCGCCAGGAGGAGCCACGACAACCCAGCGCTTGGTCTGTTCGTGCTGGTAGGAATCCTCAACCAGTGTGAAATGGAGCTTCTGGCAGTAGTACTCGATAGCCTCGTCGTAGTCTCGAACGACCAAGGCAACATGAATAATCGTCTGTCGCATCTTCGATCTCCTTAGTCAACGCCGGTATCACACACCCACAATATTTATGGCTCGACAGCCTTAAGCCTTGTGGTTGGATGGAAGCGGATGAGATACGATGGCATCATGTTGAAGACGTAATTCGAATGACTCATTACGCTGATAACACCTCTCTCATTTTGCTTTCGTAAGTACCTTAGAACGCCCATGCAACTTTCCTTTTAACGCTACCTTTTCAAAAAAATGCTCCACGACATGATGTCCTCCTTTAGTTAAGAATACTTGATATCGGCTCGATGAATCTCGATCTTCGCCACCTTCGGATGCGTCGCTCGACTGTCTCTATGCTTTTCATAAAACGCATCCGACAGCTTTCAATACGCTTGTCTCAATATTTCTGTCCCTGAACAAGGGAGTCCTCGCCGACTGCGGAAACAGCTGCATTGAACAGAAATCTAAGAAAGCAATCATCCAATTTAACTATTTTAAACCATACCCCGCAGCTTGGACTTCAAAGAAGCTGCGGGGTAAGCTACACTAGGTGCGTCAGCGTTTATTCGAAGAGTACCCACGAATCTGGTTGTAAGAATCGCGTTGCTTTGGGGTCAGAAGATTGCTCGTTTCGAGGTGGGCCTGCAAGTGAGTCGTTCGGAGTTCTCCCTCCAATCGGGCAATTGACACGACGGACTTTATCAACGTTGCCGCTTCGATTTTCCTCGAGGCAAACAACCGGTCAAGCGATTTCTCTTGGTCTACGATAAGTTTACCTAACCTAACCGCCTCTGCATGCATTTTGTCGAAGCTTACCCCAATGCGTTGTTTGACGCCGTTGGAAACGCCTAATTGATCGGCAGCGTCAAGAACGTGACGCGGTCCAGGGTAGCTGTTTAACTCAGCAGCTTTCGCAAAACCCATCCCTCCACCTTCCAAGTAGCTTTTCATCTCGGCGTCAGAGAGGGCCTTGATTTCCCGGGTTTCGAGTCCAAGGTACGGCGATTGATCACCAGAGCTCTCGTATTTTTTCAAGCGCTCGGCAAGCATTGTCCTGAAATGTTCGTGCGACTCTAATTTGTCTAAGAGTTTCATCACCATTCCATGGTTACCTGAAATGAATGTGATCACCTCGTCTTGGTTTTTTGGGTCCTTTAGAAGGTCTTGAAACCTTTCTTGCGGAACGACAAAAGCTAATGAAACGACAACAACTGCGATTAGAACAATAATCGGTGATTTCATGGTTTAACTCCCGAAAGAAAAATTGTAAGAAACTGTTATTTAGTTAAGCAAGCAGCAAAGCATGTATGTCGTGCGGCAACCCGGGAAGAATCCTTACATTCCTTCCGCAAGGGTAACCTAACCAGCTCACGACATCACAGCGATAGCATTACTTGTTAAGAAGTGGTAATCAGATCCGAAGATTGTGCAACAGAACGGAGAGATCTCCCTGTGCACGGGGGAAGAACGAGTTGGAATTGTTCGCAATGCTTGAGAAAAGCGGGGGAAGATTTTCTGCATGCCAATGAATGTTACCGACAGTCAAGGACCGAAGGTCTTGCTGTTGCGTTGCAATCTGTGGGCCTTCACGGCAGACGCGTTCATGAAGGCCGCACTTGAGCATTACACTGAATGTTGGAAGGGCTTTCTGAGATCTCCGGCTGTGGGGACATTTGTCTTGTTCGCCAGAGAGAGATTTTCCACAGGGGATTGAAGCATTCGTCGTGATTCGCTGCTTCACAAAACAAAAAACGGGCAAGGTGCTCAACTGCACATGCGCAACGACGATTGTAATGACGAGGAGAAATCTGGAGTTCATCTTCGTGTGATCCCGCCTTAGTTACCAAGTCAGAGTACCGATAAACGTCTCTTCATGTGAAAAAGTTCCAGTACAATCATTGAGGTGGAATTAAGTGACAGTCTCATCCCATAGGGTGTTGCTGCTGTTGAGGGATCTTTTCTGATTGATTTGAGTGTATCAAACCCGTCCAGACCGGGCATCTCAACATCACAGAGTATGAGATCTGGGACGGATTTGTGGCTAAGTCAGCGCCTGTCTTTCCGTCTCGGGCTTCGATGACCTCAAAACCCTCTTCCCTAAGACCGGTGGCGACCACTTCTCGCGTGAGGCTAGTCATTGACTGTCGTACAATGACAAGGTGAATCTCTTTGTTCCAAACTTCTCCGCTCTGGGACCGGATGACAAACAGGAGCGTGTAGTCTGTGCCCACGGGTATGCCGGGGTTTATGGCAAAAGTAAAAGGTGCTATCGCTTCTCCACGTGGCTTAATTTCATCGATGGTAATTGCCTGCTTTTCGAATCTTAGCGATGACGGTGGATTTTTTGCTTCAACCGAAATCCATCTTGCTTCATTCGAAGATGTGTTCTCAAATCTGTTTTGAAAGGATCCTTGTGGGACTTTATGTATCACGGGCAATTTACTCAAGAGACGAGATTGTCTGACATGGAACGCGCGTCGATATGCATTCTTGCTTAGGGTTTTAGTGCGCTGTGCTCAATCAGGGCTTTATTGCCTTTTTCCATATTCGACTTTCAGCCCCAAACCCATCAAAACTGCCTACTGTTCTGAACACGATTGGCGACCATATCCGGAAGCGAAGAACGGAGCTTGAACTGCTGCAAAAGGACGTAGCGGGGTTAGTCGGGGTCTATAAGACAACGGTCTACGACTGGGAACGGGGTTATACGAAGCCACGCCACAGATACCTTCCCAAGGTTATTGAATTCCTGGGTTATGATCCGGCTCCCGCGGAGCCGAGGACGCTGGGAGAGAAATTGCTGAAGTATCGGAAGGACCGCGGGATAACTCAGAAGGAGCTTGCCCGGCGCATTGGGATTGACCCAACGACGTTGAGCAGGTTGGAAAAAGGCAAAGGAAATCGCAACTTTCGAAATGTAAAGGAGAAAGCAGAGAGCTTCCTAAGAAAACATTCCTGAGAAAACAAAGAGGCGAACGACCCACCTACTAGCCGTTCGCCCATTGCAATAGCCAAACACACCATCCTACTTTGTGAGAGCCATCTTCATTACCTTTGTGAATTGCTTTCCGCTCTGACCCGTCGCAACGATGCGATAGAAGTACACACCGCTTCCCACCTTGCCTCCAGCGGCGTCTGTCGCATTCCATGTCAGTCTCTGGTAGCCGGCAGAATACTCCCGCTCGACAAGTCTGACAATTTCACGACCCAAAACGTCGAGGACCGTGACACTCACGAATGACGGCTCGGGGAGCGCAAACGAAATCTGCGTTTCAGGATTGAAGGGATTGGGAAAATTCTGACTTACTTGAACCTCCTTCGGAATTACAATAACTATTTCCTCATCAGCATGTCTTTCCACGGGTTCACCCTCTACAAACGCGACGTTGCTGTACGCAGAGACCAAACATCGTGGCCGAATCTCTACGCTGGCCATGGTCGTATCGACTTGAGGTGATCAGATTCGGAAGCAACGCCCTGACCAGAATCTCTTCTAAATAAAGACGTGGCGATACTGCTGGGATTTGATACATTGACAGATTACAACTGGGAGCGCAACTTTAGACGGCCTACACTCAGGACTACACGTATCTTCCCGCATTCCTTGAGCCGGGAAGCCTTGGAAGGGAAATTATGTTTTACCCCCTTCTTCGCGGGGTGAGCCAAAAGGGACTAGCGGGTAAACTCAACATTGATCCTAGTACCTTGGCGCGGTTGGAACGAGATGAAGGAAAACCGAGTTGCAAACTGAAAGAAAAGTTTATTGAGTTCTTTAAGAAAAGCCGCCTATGCAACGAGCGGATTGAAGAATAACCAGAAAAAGGAGACCTGCAGAACTTTTGTGTGTCTGTAGCAGCAGGGGTAGGAAACGCGACTCGTGCATGCCAAGCTAGGAAAGGCTCCTGGATTGAGCATCAGATGCACACTCCTCGACGACTTTGTGTATGTGAGCTTGAACGGTTTGTGATTTAGACGCTTGCGATTCTGTCATCTCATGGATTGGCTGACCAGATCCACCGCGACGCACCGCGATGATTTCACTCATAACACTGAGTGCTATTTCTTCGGGTGTTAAGGCACCGAGATCAAGTCCTGCCGGCGTCCTGACACACGAAAGCCCCGAAGCAGGTACCCCGGCATCCGCGACGTAATCGAGTACGAGTTTTGCACGTTTCTTGCTTGCAATGAGGGCGACGTATGCAGCGTTGCCTTCGAGTGCGAGCTTGAGTGAAAGATGATCCTGCTTATGCTGCGTTGCAATGACGACGTAGGATTGACTGTCGATCTTTGTCTCACCGAACGATCCCTGAAATAGTTTGTCTGCTGTGGGGAAAGCTTCCGGCATTGCCGCAGGGCTATTCACCGTGACAGTGAAGTTCATTATTTTGCCGATTGCCGCAATCGTCTCAGCAATTTTTCCGTGACCAATAATCACAAGTTTAGGTTTCGGCAAAATCGGTTCAATATAGACTTGCATAGTCCCTCCACATGGCATGCCGACGCCGAGAACCTCGTCGGTCATATCGATGGATATCATTCGCGTATTACCATCTTTGATGCTTTGTGCAGCCTCATAGCGCACAGTGCTTTCCGCACATCCCCCGCCAACCCAGCCATAGAGAAGCCGCTCGTCGGTGTCGATGATTGCTTTTGATCCCGGCTTCGCAGAGGATGAACCCTGGATATGCACAACCGTCGCCACTGCGAATGGTTTTTCCGTCTTGCTCAGCTCAAAGAGCTTTTCAAAAAATTCCTTTGACATCACTCATCCTCCTATCGAAGGAAAACGTCGATTCCAAAATAGGGTAAGATCACAAATGCGAGAGTCACAGCGCAGCTTCCCAAGAAAAATACTTTATTAAACACAGTACCCCTGGCTCGAAAAGTCAAATAGAATGAAATACCGAATGAGATCACCCCAGCGGCAAGTAGGATGTGACGATAAGGACTGAGGATCCACACAAGACTTGTTGAACCGAGACCGAACAGGGAATAGAAAAAGGGAAGTGCACAACAAGGTCGTGAAAGAAACCCAAAGATGATTCCCGTGATAGTCGTCAGATTCTTCAATTGCGGACTCCTTCCTTCATCCTAGTTCCCTCGTTTCCTGTTCATGTTGCCGGCGTATATTCACGATCTCGGCAAGGATACTGAGTGCAATTTCTTCAGGGGTGGATGCATAAATCTCCAAACCAGCCGGCGATCTGACGCGTTTCAATTCTTCGTCGGACACACCGCCTGAACGTAGATGCTGAATCATTTCTGCACCACGTTTCTTACTCCCCAGTACCCCAATGTACCTTGCCTTTGTTTCAAGTGCTTGCGCCAGAGCATCTTCATCGTATTTGCCGCGACTCGCGATGACGATATACGACTCAAGTGAGACATCTGCTTTCCTCAAATCCAACTCCTGGATGGTGTCATCCACCTCCATGTCATCTTCTGAAAGAAACGGATCAATAACGGTGACGTGGAATTTGAGCACTTCCCTAGCTTTGCAAGCGAGGTCGCAACCGTATCACCTCCAATGACCACGAGCCTGGCGACATGTTCAGACGTCAAGACTGGATTCCTTGATGGAGGAAAATCTTTTGAAGTCATCCGCAGTGTCGATATCAACGAGAATGCTGGCGTCAGCAAGGTTCACTGTGTGGATTTTTTTCGGATGGAGGCCGAAGAGAGATCGACAGCCAATGTCACCCGAGATTTGCATCATCTCGCCAAACAGCGAGCGATCAACTAGTACCGGATTCCCTCGAAATCCCTTATAGACGGGAAGAATGATCGGAGCTTTCTCTCGACGATATTCATCGGTCAATTGATTGATAATTGAAGGATTGAGAAAAGGCTGATCAGCCAACACGATCAATGCGGCCTCTGAGTCGGGTGCGAGAGACTGGAGACCGGCCTTGATCGACGTGCTCATTCCTTGCGCAAATACATCGTTGACGACGACTCTTGTTCGTTGGGCTCCACTATTCAGAGTAATCGCTTTCAGAATTTTTTCAGACTGATAACCGAGGACAAGGATTATCTCGCTCACACTCGAATCAGCCACCGTACGTATTGTGTGTTCCAGTAACGTGCAATTCCCTACTTTCATCAATTGCTTGAGGCTTCCCATACGCTTCGACATTCCAGCTGCGAGAATTATCGCCGAGACGAATGGTCGATTGACCGTCTCAATTCTTTGTGCAGTATGTTCTCGAGTTTCGAGCATGTTCATCCACCAAGTTGAAACATTTCTGCCCTTGTTGCATGAGCACCTGCTTCAAGAAGTTGAGCGCGCTCTTCAGAATATCGATCGGTTCTGTTGCTCCAAATCGATGCGATCAATTCCTTGATGCTCTCGTCGCTCGCTCCGGTTCTCAGATGAGTCTTGAGATCGTGTCCCTGACTTGCAAACAAGCACGTATAGAATTTTCCTTCTGCCGATAGTCTGATCCTTGCGCAATCTCCACAAAAAGGTTTTGTCACTGATGCGATGACTCCTATTTCGCCCTTCCCGTCCGTGTATCGATACCGCAGCGCGACCTCGCTCGGATAACTTCGCTCCAAAGGTTCGAGCGGCAATTCTTTGTCGATACGTCGGATGATCTCATCAGCAGAAACGACATCATCCATCCTCCAACCGTTCAGAGTTCCTACGTCCATGTACTCAATAAATCGTAGAACATGTCCCCGTCGTTTGAAAAATCTCGCGAGGTCAACCAACGTATGGCCATTGACCCCTTTTTGAACAACAACGTTGATTTTGAGAGGCGAGAAACCGACCCTCGCAGCCGTTTCAATTCCTTGGAGGACGCGCTCAGTCGTGAATCCTTGTCCGTTCATCTTGCCGAAGACTTCATCATCGAGTGAATGCAGACTCACGGTTATTCTATGGAGTCCTGCATCCTTGAGCGCCTGCGCTTTTTCAGTTAACAGGTATCCATTCGTTGTGAGAGCGAGGTCTGTCATTCCCTTGATCCCGGCCAGTTGGTAGACCAACACCTCTATGTCATTTCTAAGCAAAGGCTCGCCACCCGTGAGACGGACCTTGGAGACCCCAAGATCAACAAAGATCTTTGCAACGCGAACGATCTCCTCGAATGTCAGGATTTCGGTTTTCGGAAGAAACTCGTATCGCTCGCCAAACGTTTCAGCAGGCATGCAAAAAGGACACCGAAAATTACATCGGTCCGTGACCGAGACCCGAAGGTCGTTGAGCGGTCTGCCGAATTTATCTTTGAGTTCAGACATGTTTTTTTTAACGATGTTTCATCTTGATGTATTGTTCGGGGTCCTTTTCAAAGGTAGACTTGCAATGGGCGGAACAGAAATAAAAAGTCCTTCCATTCAGCTTTGAAATATGCTTCGCTGTAGCAACGTTCACCATCATCCTACAAATAGGGTCTTCTTGCTCGGCCGGTTCGTTCGCCCGGTGTTTTGCAGTCTCTGGGCTTGCGTGAGCTGCAGCTGATCTGGTAACTTGAATTATCTCTGCAAGAATGCTTACCGCAATCTCTCCGGGAGCCGCCGCTTTGATGTCCAAACCCGCCGGGACCTTCACATGCTTCAACTGGGAGGAGGAGAAACCTCGTCCCTGCAAATACTCTGAAACCGCCTCCCATTTCTTCTTGCTGGCAACAAACGCAACGTACGCAGCGTCAAGGCTCAGCGCCTGCTCGAGCGCTCCCTCGTCATCTTCTCCTTGCGTTGCAACGACAATGGCAGAACGGGTAGATGATCTCTCCTCAAACGCCCTCATAAGCCCTACACCATGCCCCGACTGTTGGAAAATATCCACGTCTGCAAAATCTTCTCGACTTTCTTCCGGGGCCACAACTGCAACGCGATACGAGAGGGTCTTCGCGAGCGTTGCGAGCGTTTGGGCAACGGCTGACCGTCCGAAGATGAGCAGTTGTACTTTCGAAAGAATCGGTTCAATGAAAATATCCAAGGTTCCTCCACTGTGACACATCATCGTGTAACCGGTGATGCCATCGGAAGGCTCGGCGCCAACTGTCGGGCTGACACGAACAAACCGCGGGTTGCCGTCCTCGAGAGCTTTCATCGCTTCTTTGATCACGATCGGTTGAGCGCATCCCCCGCCAACCCAGCCGGATAACTTCCCATCACGGGAGATGAGAGCTCTGTCGCCCGGCTTTGCTGAGGTCGGACGTTCACACCGCACGACGGTGGCAACCGCGAATGGTTCATTCTTTTCCCGGAGTCGACTAACGAGTTTTAAGAAATCGTCAAACATAATTCAATCTTCACGCACTTCTGTGTTTTCATTTCTTTTTATCGTTAAGATAAATGATGCTCGAGTTGGAGAAGACTCTCCAAACTGTGCGCGGGCGCGAAAACGTCCGCGAAGGGGAGTGCAGCACTCATCCCGCGTGTGATTGGCTGGTACTCAGCAAGTCCAAGAAGAGGATTGAGCCAGATGAGCTTTCGGGCCCGACGCTTGATTGTTTGGAGTTGTTCTGTCAGCGCTTCAGGTTCACCGGTGTCCCAGCCATCACTCATGATAATGACCAAAGAATTGCGCGAACGCAGTTTCCGAGCATGCAGCGTATTGAATTCCGCCAAACATTTACCGATGCGCGTGCCCCCGGACCAGCTCTCGACGTTCTGCGCAACCATCTGTAAAGCGTTGGAGAGTTGATGCGTTCGAAGTGCGCCTGAAATATCGGTTAGCCGCGTGCTGAAAACGAACGAATCGACGCGCTCAAAATACTGCTGCAGTGCATAGACGAATCGCAGGAGGAACAAGCTGTAGAGGTCCATCGATCCGCTGACATCTAGAAGCACGACCAGATTGATCTTTTGACGTTTTCTTTCCTTATAGTGCAGCGTCATCGGTTCTCCGCCGCGACTGAGGTTGGAACGAATCGTCCGCCTGAAATCCAGACGGCCTCGTTCTCCATACTGTCGATACCTTCGCGTCAAGCGCTTGCTCATCTGTCGCCACAGCCGCAGGCAAAGTTGTTCCAGGAGAGGAAGGTCGGAAGCCGCCACCTCTGAGAAATCCATCTTTCTTAATCGCTCTTCTGCACTTGCTCCGGTGGTTGCCGTGAGATCGCCTTCCTCCTGGGACTTGCTGGCCTGCTCCAAAGCTCGGCGGTGTTCGTCTCCAATCACGGGCACTTCAATCCGAGAAGAAAGTACTTCCCTCTGCAGGTGGATTGTTTCAGTGGAGTTTCCCCAAAACTGTTCAAACAGCTGATCAAACTGTTCGTATTGTTCCCTTGAAGAGCAGAGGAGTGCGCGAAGCGAAGATTGAAATGCTTCGCGATCGGTAATCGTAACGAAGCGAGCAACTTCCAGGGCATCGATGGTTTCTTGTAAACCGACTTGAAAACTGTTTGCTCGCAAGAATCGGCAGAACTGAACGATCGTCTTGGTCACGATACCGTCGGAAAAGCCAGCACTTGCACGCACGGTCATGCTCTTTTGAGTCGGTTTCTTCATCACCTCATCGTCCTCGGTTCGCGTTTCAACATCTTAACTTTCGACTTGCGACAGGATGCTTGGAATATTTTCAGCCTTGAGTTTCGAAATATCTTCGTTCGATTTCAGAATACATCCCAGTGTTTCTTCCACGGTCATCTCGTCCAGCTTGGTTTTCTCAAGCGAGAGAAGGGCAGAAGTCCAATCAAGAGTCTCTGCAATGCCCGGCGGCTTCGAAAGATTTTTACCCCGCACTGCTTGAATGAACTGGACGATTTGATTCGCCAACTCTCGTCCGATCTGCGGAAGTTTCTTGTGAACGATGTGCAGCTCCTTCTCAAGGCTTGGATAATCAATCCAATGATAGAGACAGCGCCTTCTCAAGGCGTCGCTTAACTCCCTTGTTCGATTAGAGGTGAGCACAACGTAGGGTACATGGGTCGCCTTGATTGTTCCCATTTCGGGGATTGTGATCTGAAAGTCGGAAAGAAGCTCCAGCAGAAATGCTTCGAACTCTTCATCCGCCCGGTCAATTTCGTCGATCAACAACACCGGCGAAGCATTTGTCGCACTAATGGCTCTCAGGAGCGGTCGCTCCAGAAGGAATTTAGCGCTGAAAATGTGTTTCTCTTTCTCTGCGATACTTGCTTCAGCATGTTCCTGAATCTTGATGCTCAGTAACTGCTTCTGGTAATTCCATTCATAGACCGCCGAGTTGACATCCAGTCCCTCGTAACATTGGAGGCGAATGAGTTCCGTTCCGAGAAAAGAGGCTAACACATTCGCTGTCTCCGTCTTTCCGACGCCAGCGTGTCCTTCTATGAGCAGTGGTCTTTGAAGCTTGAGGAGAAGGTAGATGGCGGTGGCAAGAGGACGGTCGGCAACGTACTTTCGCTGTTCAAAGCCGCGCATCAAATTGTCAATATCGGAGAGGTGGTTCATTGGATTAAGGAATTCTTTAGGCATCGAATTATTCAAACCTAAGATGAAGTTGACTTTCCGAGGATACGGCCGAAGAACCGACCAATCACTTTGCCTGTTACACTCAGAACCAAAGGAAGAGCATTGACAGGCTGAGGGGTAGGTGCAAATGCGACTTCGCTCCCCGTCCCATTTTCTTGCGCCAACTTTGCTTGAAAAGATCTGGTGAACTGTTCGAAGACATGATTTGACACATCATCCATCATCCGCGAGCCGAACTGTGCAAGCCTGCCCGTTACCGTGATTTCCGTCGTGCCGGTGACTTCCGTTCTTCCCTCAGTCAACGAGCGAAGTTTTCCCACCATCTTCATCGTGGCGCCGCCGGAACCGCGAGGATCTTGCCCCTTACCAAGAAGTTCAATTTCATGAATTTGATTGTCGAGTCGTTCGATTTTCACCTCTCCATTAAATTGAGAAGTAATCGGCCCTACTTTGACGGTAATGGTCCCTTTGTACGTCCTATCGTCGATCGCTTCCGTGATCTGGGCTCCGGGCAGACAGCTTGCGACTTTTTTCAAGTCGCTAAGGAATGCCCACACCTTTTCAATCGGTTGTTTGACCTGAAACTGTTTTGTGCTGGTTGCATGCATCTTGGCAGAATCCTGACTATGATATGGTAATAAAACAACAAAGAAGATACTGCATCCGTTCGGTTACGGACGCAGCATCTTCGATGAGTACGATGAACTTTCCCTGCTTCTCAGCAGCATCGGATGAGCACGCTTACCGTTCCGCTGCGACGCCTTTCTCCTTCAGAATCTGCCACACCTTCCACGGCGTCATGGGGATATCGATGTGTCGCACACCGAGATGCGCTAACGCATCGACGACCGCGTTGACAATGGCAGGTGGTGCGCCGACGGTCGCGGATTCGCCCACTCCCTTCGCACCGAGAGGATGATGAGGTGATGGCGTGCATGTCTTGTCCGTCTCCCACTTTGGAGTCTCTACGGCCGTGGGAAGAAGATAATCCATGAAGCTCCCGCCTTGGATGTTTCCCTCTTCGTCGTAGTTGATCGCTTCGTACAATGCGGGCGCAAGTCCCATCGTCAATCCACCATGGATCTGACCTTCGACAATCATTGGATTGATGATGTTTCCGCAATCGTCCACCGCGACGAACCGGCGTACTTTCACTTCACCGGTCCCGCGGTCAATGTCTACGACACAAATATACGAACCAAACGGAAAGGTAAGATTCGGCGGATCATAATAGGAGACAGCCTCGAGACCCGCTTCCATTCCCTGAGGATGGTTCGTGTACGCCGCAAACGCAATTTCCTGAATCGTTTTTGCTTTCTGAGGAGCCCCTTGCACGTAGAATTTTCCACGTTCCCAGACAAGATCTGCCTCACTGCATTCGAGGAGGTAGGCGGCAATCTTCTTCGCTTTGTCGCGGATTTTTCGAGACGCCATTGCTCCTGCCGCTCCTGCCGTGGGAGTCGAACGAGAGGCATATGTTCCCAGCCCGTATGGCGCGGTGTCGGTATCCCCTTCTTCCACTTGAATGTCGTCAACGGGGATGCCGAGTTCTTCTGCAACGATCTGGGCATACGTTGTCTCGTGGCCCTGACCTTGCGACTTCGTGCCAAATCGCGCAACCGCTTTGCCGGTGGGATGAATACGAATCTCACAGCTGTCGAACATCTTGATGCCAAGAATGTCAAACGTGTGGGAAGGTCCTGCGCCGACAATTTCCGTGAAGCTGCTGATTCCGATTCCCATCAGCTCTCCTTTCTTCCGCTTCTCGGCCTGTTCCTTTCGCAGCGCATCGTAACCGATGATCACTTTCGCCTTCTGGAGCGCCGCCTCGTAGTTGCCGCTGTCATATTCCCAGCCAAGCGCAGATTTGTAAGGGAATTTATTTGCGGGAATAAAGTTCTTCATCCGCAATTCCGCCGGATCCATCTTCAAGTCGTGGGCAAGGACATCGACCATGCGCTCAATCGTGTGGACTGCTTCTGTGACTCGGAAGGAACAGCGATACGCGATTCCTCCGGGGGGTTTATTCGTATAGACACCATCTACTTCCGCAAAAGCTGTCTTAAAGTCGTAGGAGCCGGTTGCGATGGAGAACAGACCGGCAGGAAACTTTGATGGGTTCGCTGCGGCGTCGGCGTAGCCGTGATCAGCTATTGTCTTGATTCGAAGTGCCTGCATGGTTCCATCTTTCTTTGCAGCAATCTCGGCCGTGATGTGATAGTCACGAGCGAAGGAATCCGCCTGAATATTCTCCATGCGATCTTCGATCCACTTCACCGGCTTTCCGATCAGAACGGAGGCCGCCACCGCAATGACATACCCCGGATACACCGGCACCTTTCCACCGAATCCTCCGCCGATATCCGGAGAAATGATCTGAATCTTTTGTTCACTGAGGCCAACGTGTCCCGCGACCAGAGCAAACACCGTCCTAATCGCGTGTGGCGCCTGGGTGGTCATCCAAACGGTAAGTTTCCCGCTGATCTTGTCAAAGCTCGCCACGCAGCCACATGTCTCGATTGAACAAACATGAATTCTGGGGAGGTACATGTCTTGCTTGACTGTCACATCTGCTTCCTTAAAAGCTGTCTCTGTTGCGGCCTTGTTACCAACCTCCCAATGGAAGATAAGATTGTCTTTTTTGTCTTTCTTGTCGGTTCGGAGGATGGGCGCACCGAGCTCCAGCGCTTTTTTCGGGTCCACAACCACGGGGAGCGGCTCATATTCTACTTCCACCGCCGCCGCACCGTCTGCAGCAATGTACCGGTCGGTGGCAATCACTCCCGCTACTTCCTGAGATTGGTACATCACCTTCTCAACCGGAAGAACCATCTGTGTGTCAGACATCAGCGTCGGCATCCAGTGCAGGTTGTATTGCTTCAGCATCTCACCGGTTACGACGGCGAGGACACCGGGGATGGCCGTTGCTTTGGAGGTATCGATCTTTTTGATTTTCGCGTGTGCGTACGGGCTGCGGACGATGTCGAGGTAGAGCATCCCCGGCAATTTGACGTCGTCAACATAATTGCCCTTTCCCTGAATAAAGCGCGGATCTTCCTTGCGCTTCACGCTATGACCCATGCCTTGGATTTCAGTAGCCATTGTTCGAATCTCCTTATGTTAAGACGAAAGCATCATTTTTTTTCCGTCGCAATTTTTTCCGCCGCGTACCGAATCGCTTTGACGATATTGACATAGCCTGTGCAGCGGCAAAGATTTCCCGATATCCCCCATCGAATTTCTTCTTCCGAGGGATGAGAGTTGTTCTTCAGTAACGTGTAAGCACTCATCATCATACCGGGCGTGCAAAAACCGCACTGGAGACCATGCTTTTCCCAGAAACCTTCTTGAATGGGATGGAGCGTTCCATTCTTTGCGAGACCCTCCACCGTAAGGACATCCCCTCCATCGGCTTGAACAGCGAGGACCGTGCAGGATTTTACCGCGCGTCCGTTAAGGACAATCGTGCAGGCACCGCAGTTGGTGGTATCACATCCAATGTGAGTCCCAGTAAGGTTCAACACTTCTCTGACAAAGTGCACGAGTAACATCCGAGGTTGAACGTCGGCTTCATTCTTCACGCCGTTGACGGTCATTTGAATTCGGTGGTTCATGATTTATTTCCCTCCTTTCGCACGTTCTACAGCTTGGTTGAGCGCGCGAACAGTCAGAGTCTTGACCATAGCTCGTTTGTACTCTGCAGGACCGCGAAGATCAGATGAGGGCTGCGAGGCTTTTGCTGCAAGGTCGCCCGCCTTCCCCATCAGATCGTCATCCGGTTTTTTCCCTCGCAATAATTCCTCTGCTTCCTTCGCCTGAATAACCGTAGGTCCAACGTTCGTCAATCCAATGCCGACCTTTTCTATCTTGTCACTCGTATCGAGCGTCAATTGAACCGCTACGGCAGCAACGGCGAAATCCCCAACTTTTCGCTCAAGTTTAAAGTACGCGCCTCCGGTCCGTCCACCCGGAGTCCGCACACGAATTTCAGTAAGTATCTCATCCTGCTTGAGCGCTGTCTCAAACAATCCGGTAAAGAATTGGTTGATGGGAATTGTGCGCTCACCCTTGGCGCCCGTTACTACTACCTCTGCACCGAGAGCCACCATTGTTGCAGGATGATCATTGGCGGGATCCGCGTGAGCCAAATTTCCGCCAACGGTTGCCATGTTTCTCACAAGAGGATCGGCAATGACTTTTGCAGTATCCGCGATGATCGGATACTTCGAACGAATCAGATCGGAAGCATCGAGGTCTGACTCGCGTGTCAGAGCGCCGATCCGGAGAAATCCTCCCGATTCTTTGATATAGCTCAGTCCATCGAGACGGTTGATGTCAATGAGCATTGGTGGCGTAGCCAACCTTAGTTTCATCATGGGGATGAGACTGTGGCCGCCGGCCAGAATCTTCGCGTTCTCTCCATGCTTTTGCAGCAGCGAGATCGCCTCGGAGAGCGTTGTGGGCCGGAAGTATTCAAATGAGGGCGGGATCATTGTTGCCTCCATTCTTCCGTGAGGAGTTAAGTGAGAAAGGTAATACCTTCGGTAGTAAGGAACCTGCGGAATGTTTCCATCGATGTTGATAACGACTTTTACCCCCTCGAGCGACATCTCAAGAACCTTATCGATCAGTGTGTTCACCTGATCAGTGCCCATCCATTGTAACCTTCTGCGAACCAATAGCGCCGCAAGTCCATGCCAGGCCGACCAAATCGCAAGAGTTGTTGCTTCAGCATCAGATTGTCGATTTCCATTACGCGCCAGGCACGCCTGAACATCGTTCCGAAGGAGATCTAACATTTGGTATGTTGTCTGTTTGACTTCTTCCTGGGAGCGATGTTGGGTGGGCTTCCGCATGATGAACATCAGGTCGTAATACTCCGGATACTTCAGAGCAAAATCAAAATAGATTCTGCCGTGCTTTCGAAGCCGCTCCAATGGTTCTGCTATCAACTCACGCTGTTGTTGAAACGCAACAAGTTTTTCGAAGGCATCTTCGTATAAGTGGTAGAAGATGTCGTTCTTATCCTTAAAGTAGAGGTAAATCGAAGAGGGACTATATTCGATGTGGTGGGAGATTTTTCGGATGGTAACGTTCTCGAATCCTTCTTCGAGAAATAAGCGCATCGCGGCATCAAGCACTTGCCTTTTGAATGCAGACTTTTCTCGCTGTTTTCGTTCGTCCAGGCCCAAATCGAAAAATCCTTTCAGAACTGAACGCTGTTCAGTTTCCGCACAGTGTACGATATTAAGAACCGTTTGTCAAGAGGGAGCTGTGTTTAAGATAAAAGCGGCAAGCGTTTCCTCAGATCCAACCAAAACGGATGAGAGTCTTGTTGACCCGCCAAGAAAATAGAGCTGCCATTCCGATAAGGACAATTGTGAGAACCGGACTGAACGCTTGATAGACTTGCAATCCTACAACGATCGTTGTGATTACGATAAACAGGCAGAGACTTGCCAACCGCTTACGGAGGATTCGATGGGGCTTAAGCTCTCCGAAAAGTCCTTCCGGCACATTGGCATCAGAACTGACGGTCGCGATGAGTGCTTCGATTTTTGGCTGAAGCTTGAAATGAACGTACGAAAGCAATATCATCAGTATGAACAAAAGAAGGACTTTTGTCAGCACAACCCAGTTTGCCCACAATGCCTCAATCCCCAGAGGACCGGCGAGTAGCAGTAGAATGCCGGTAACGAGTGCAGTCCATTGAAATACGTAACAGCGAATTGCTCCGTGTTGAATTATGTTTTCCATGTACCTGTCGGCAAAGTAATGAAAAGATGTTCCGAGAAGTGCCCGTTCGTTTACCGCAATGAGGTTAAATAGCGGTATCGACATGAAAACAAAGCTCAAGACATGCAAAAACTTTAAGAGATCATAAAGTAAATGCATTGTAACCTCTTCTTTCTGTGTTAAGCATGAGATGGTAAATAAAGTCGACGGGCTGTTATTGGATAAACACCTAACAGAAAAGGAGGGCGTGGGCACCATTGGCTGTCCCAGCCGCCGGCACTTCACCGTATTAGCGTACCCCCTATTGAAAAAGTGTTAGCAGGGTAGATTATGTTGACAATCTAAAACTAGTTCCGGTAAAATCAAACTCCCGTAAATTCTGTGCGGAGCAAAAAAGAACGAATAACCCACCATCGAACACCGCACCTCGAGTAGACCCCATCACACAGAATAGAAGCTTCTATCCAGACTACTGTATTGAATGGCTTCGCTCAAATGCTCAGTCCTGATCTGATCACTTCCCACAAGGTCGGCAATGGTGCGTGAGACTTTCAAAATTCGGTCATAAGCCCTCGCCGAGAGGCCCAGCCGATTCATCGCCGTTTTCAGCAACTCTGCCCCCGCCGTATCGATCTGACAGAATTCCTTGATTTCCTTCGATTCCATGTCGGCGTTGCAATACAGGTCTTTTCGTTTTTCGAATCTGCCAGTTTGAACCCCCTCGCACGAACAACACGCTCACGTATGGCCGAGGAATTCTCGCCCGAGCGCTTCGAGGAAAGCTCCGTGTATTTGACAGCAGGGACCTCGACGTGAATATCGATTCTGTCCAGCAATGGACCTGAAATCTTGCCAACGTATTTCTGGATTTGCATCGGAGTGCACATGCATTCCTGATTCGGGTTTCCGTAATTGCCGCACGGACAGGGGTTCATTGCCTTTTTGCCATATTCGACTTTCAGCGCCAAAACCATCAAAACTGCCTACTGTTCTGAACACTATCGGGGATCACATCAGAAAGCGACGGCTTGAGCTTGGACTTCTCCAGCGTGAGGTTGCAGACCGTCTCTCTGTCAAAGTCGACACCATTCTCAACTGGGAACACAACAGAACGGCACCAACGCTCCGATGCCTTCCAGGGGTGATCGCGTTCCTCGGTTACGATCCATCGGATGACAACCCAAGAACACTGGGCGAAAAGCTGATGAAATATGGGAAAAGTTGTGGCATGAGTCAAAAAGAAATGGCGAGCCGGATTGGTATTGACGCAACAACGTTGAGCAGGTTGGAGAGAGATAAGGGCAGATGCTTTGATACGGTACTCAAGAAAGTTCATGACTTCTTGAACACGCATGAGTAACGCTAAATAACGAACGGCAAACAAGATAACACTCGACGTCAGCCTTAGGACCCAGGACGAAACTTAATTACGCAACACTTCGGTCACTTGTGCTTGCCATGCTTTGATCACTTCTTCTGTGGTCTTAATTTCAGCGCCATAATTTGTCTTGAGATATTCGAGCCCCTCATTGTGGGCTTTTTCGTCGAATGCTTCAACGCCATCCTGCAAAATAACCAGATTGTAGCCTCTGAAAAATGCATCGGCAGAAGTATGGCGATCACAGATGTTTGTATGTAAGCCAGTGACATACAGCTTTGTCACGGCAAGGCTTCGCAGGAGTTGGTCGAGACCAGTCTCGAAAAATGCTGAGTAGGTGCGTTTTTCAAACTGATAATCTGGGGGTCCTGGTCTTAACTCGGGAATCACCTCCGCGCCCGCGGATCCCTTCATGGCATGCTCACCCCATACACGAAGTTCAAAATCCTCCCTTAAATGCGCATCTCCAGCATAAATCACAGGAACACCTTTCTTCCGAGCTTCTGCCAGAAATTTCATGAGATTGGGAATAATCCTATCTG
This sequence comes from Ignavibacteriales bacterium, assembly GCA_016186715.1. GTDB lineage: Bacteria > Bacteroidota > Ignavibacteria > UBA10030 > UBA10030. Next base: position 18,705 of record JACPLA010000021.1, read on the forward strand.
CCCGTTCGCAGCGCAACTTTCCCGTGACAAAATCATTGAGCATATCAATAACGAGAACCGCCTCGGGTTTTCTTGCCATAGGTCTTTCGCTCCTTTCTTTCACGCTATCAACTGTTGTGATCCAAGGTAGTCAAAGTGGGAAGGTAAATCAAGGACCCTGCTGTAACTACTCGTGGTAAAATAATTGATCAAAAGCGTACCTCACGCTTAGGTACGCGCCTCTTCCTCTCGTTGTAAAACCGTTTATTTCGGAGTACTTGGTGTCAAAGACATTCTCTATTCGAGCGCTCACCGAAAGATGTTCATCAACGTGATATCGCTGCGACAGGTCCAGAAGCGCATAGTCCGCCACCGGGGTACTTGCTAGAGCGCCATAAGGGCCGAGCTTTGAACTATAAAAGATATCGCTTCGCGCACCGACATATCTCATATCAATCCTGAGAGCAAGGCGTTCAGTTGGCATATATATCAGACTCAGGTTTGCAGTGTTAGGTCTACGAACCAATCCTAACGTTTCCACTTCTTTTGTGATGAATGCCCCATTGCTATACACCTGGACGTGGTTTCCGTCGGTCTGTGGAGTAGCAATGCTATTAGGGTTGTACGTTAATTTCCCGCTTACCAAGCTCAAGTTGCCTGAAAAAAACAAATGATCGGTTATCATGGAAGTGATCGTAAACTCGATGCCGTTGGTCGTTTGCTTACCCACGTTCAAATATGTATCTCCCCTGAAGTCGTCCCGAACCCAACTGTTGCCCAGCGTATCTATACCGATATTCTTATCCCAGAGGTACACGTTCTCAATGGCATCCTCAACGATGGTGTTAAAGTAAGCAACAGACAGACTCATACCCTTGCCAAGTTTTTGCTTAAAGCCGATCTCGTATGAAGCTGAGTTTTCCGGTTTCAGCTTCCTATTCCCCCTTGTGATGCCGGAAATATAGTTCTTGTCGGGTGCATACAGTTGGTAAAGCGATGGAGCGTTGAAGCCGGTTGAGTAGGAGGCATACAAGAGCGCATCGCCTCCGATTCTCAGCGATGGATTGATCTCGTAAGTAATATTTACGCCATAGGCGCTGTGGTCATTCAAACGCGCACCTAGTCCGATTGAAAACGGACTGAACATTTCATCCACCAAGCTGCCATTCACGTTAACGTGCGCGAAGATGTTTCTGGTCGATGAGTTCAAATTCAATGTATCAAGATCTGATCTCGACTCATAGACACCGAAGGCGCTTCTCGAATAGAAATACGTCTTTGAGGTCATCGTTTCCGTGTACAGACCGCCACCCAATATACCTTCGAAATTTTTCAGTTTCAGGTTTCCCTGGATCTCATTGGTCAATGTTGTTCCCTTCCAGGTGCCATCGAAATACGTGTGGTCGGTCGTTCCCATGTTGTCCACAATCGAAGAATCATCGACTGCAACCCTTTTCATATCAGAATAACCACCAAGATACTTGATGCTGAGCTTATCACTAAGTTTGTAGGAAGCACCATAGGTAAATAGGTTCCTTCTAAAATTCAGCGTGTAGTTATCGTCATCCCTATACGCACTTTTGTCGATATCGGTCCTGTGAGTGGTATTCTTGTATGAAGCATAAACGTCGAGCCGGTCGTTTCTGAAGCCAACTTTGCCGACGACGTCTCTCTTATGGAAGCCATCTTTATCCCGATTTTTGAAGATGGCCAGATTCGTCACCGTATCTACTGTGGCGTCTAACCCCCTGACATTGGAATTGTTGATCTCCGTGTTGACATAAAGACCTGCGGGATCGGTATAATTCAAAAAGAGATTTGCAGAGAACGCTGAAGTTCCTTCGCCGAAGGTTCCCGTTTTCAACTCTACATCGGTATTGAATCCTGGCTTTCTGTTCTTCTCCGTAGCAATGTTCACGGCGCCACCGATAGCTGAGGAACCATAGAGTGTGCTATGAGAACCTCTCACAATCTCGATGCGGTCAGCGGCTGCAAACGATAGTTCAGACAAATCGAGCGCATTATTCACACCTGAGGGATCCGTGATGCGGACTTCATCGATCATAATCGTCGTTTGATTGCTTGCCGCGCCCCGGGTAAACATGCTTTGGAGCATTCCCGGATTCTGTCCGGTACCGACGACGTACAGACCTTCCTGTTGTGAGAGTAATTCCGCAACGCTGGCATAAGTGGAATTCTTCATCTGCTCTTTCGTAAGTAGCGTAATGCTTCTTCCCACTTCCATAGGATTCCTCTCACTCCGGGTGGCGGTTACGACTATTTCCTGAAGTTGATAAACTTTAACGGTATCCGCACTGGTTGAATCGTTAACAGCCTCGTTGGCAGACATCAACACTGAGCCGGCACGAAATTCAGATAGGCCTTGTGCTCCTGCGCGAGCGGCAAGCAACCCCATTACGGAAAGTATAGCAATGCTCTTCATAATTACTCCTTGCTGAGTGATTCGGAATTATTTATTAACAAGAGATAGTTTTTTCACTTTGAGATACATCATCGAATCCTTTGTTTCCTTTGAGAAGTCGTTGAGGACGATTGTACGTCTGAAGAGCGGAAAGTCCAGCACAGTGGTATGGTATTCGCCATTTTCGCCACAAAGATCCATTCCTGTTTCTTCGCTTATTTCGTACAACCGCTCAGCGGCTTTCGTATCAAGGTCACAGCCTGGCCAACTGTCAGTCAACAAAGGCCGTTTCACACACGAAAAAATCACTTTGAAGTTATTCGTTATCAGTTTTTCAAGAAGTTCCTTTCGATTCCGTTTCCATAGCGGCGTCACGACTTCAATCCCGACAAAGGCTGCACATTCTTTTACCCAATTTGGATGAGCACGTATCTCATCGATATCACCTGTGATAACAACTGAGACCCCACGCTGCTCTTTCAAGGACCGAAGGGCTGATTTGTATACTTCGTTGAACGGTTGGGTAATTTCGATGGTCCGATGGAGAATCTGGAGAGCCTCTGCCTGATATTTCATTACATGCACAGGGTGAGCGAGAAATCGCGGATTTGAGGGCGCGAAGGTAATCAGCCCTTTGATCTCATAGCCGAGGCTTTGGGCTTCATACAGTGCCAGACAGGAATCTTTACCGCCGGTCCATAATACAACGGCACTGCCTAAGAGCTGATTCACACGCTTCTCCCTGACTCAGCAATGGGGATTAAATCGCAATACCAAAAGCCATTGTCAAAAGGCTTAGAGCCGCTGCTATTGCAGGCATATTGAGAATTGCCGTCCTGTTGTGTTGGTAGATATTTTCGATGTACGATCTCGCCGACTTCGAATTCTATCGGCTTTTTGAAAAGAGGGCCGTCGTAGACAAATGAATGAAATTCCCCGTACTCCCCGCAGGGATCGACATTGTCAGGGAGATCCTTGATGAAAGAATCATCAATAGCACGTCCCACGAAGGACTTATCTAGGAATCTATCGTTCACACACACGGTGGTTGCCTTAAACCCCAGCTCAATGAACTCTCGCATCAACTGATGAGTTGAAATCTTCCAGAGCGGAAAGACGGCGTTCAGGTTTAGCTCGGCGAGTTTGTTTTCCCTGTACTTGCGGAGATCTTCCAGGAAAATATCGCCAAAGACACAGACTTCCGTGCCGCTATTCTTCAGCCTTACCAGCGTTTCCTTCATGATAGTTTCATACGTCTTCATATCGGGCATCTCTGGGATGAGCATTTTGACCAGGGGTATTCCAATGCTTGAAGCCTGTTCATCAAGCAGCTCAACTCTGACCCCGTGCATAGAAATCCGACGGTACTGCTCGTTAACACTGGTGAGCAACCAAGAAACAGAGTGTTCTCCAAGTGTTAAGACCTTATGTAGGCACAGAGCGGAATCCTTACCGCCGCTCCAATTGAATACTGCTTTCTGCTTTTGCACAATTCAGACCGACGTATTGTAATCGTAGCTCCCGCATTCGATGACAGGCGAGCTTATTTTGAAGCAGTTATTTGTTCAATCACATTTTCATCCATCCTGATCGACAATGCTTCGCTGGAAACAGATCAGGGTGAAATACCTCAGCAAGTATTTCCAGAGAGTCTACTAATCTTGGGCCGGGGCGATTGAAATAGTGACTCCCTTCACCGATATACACCTCATGCTCTCGCACTGCCTTGAGTGCATTCCATCCGCGTTTCTTTTCCAAAAAGGGCATATCCTTTAATGACCGCTGAATTGAAAATCCGCAGGGTGCAATGAGGATCTTATCCGGATCCTGTAGGATGAGGTCCTCAAAACCGATCCAGCGCTTACCGTCATCAAGAAAGACATTCGAACCGCCAGCCATCTCTATCAATGGTATCATCCAGTGTCCTGCGACCATAATCGGTTCGATCCATTCGATATGTGCGACCCGAGGGTGATGGGAGCATTCTTTTGTCTTGGACTGCACATCTTCAAATGATGTCTTCATCTTGCTGACTACTTCGTTGCCTTTTCGTTGAACATCGAGATGACCTGAGACAAGCACAATGTTTTCCAATACCTGTTCCAGGCTCTTTGGATTCAAGTCTATGACAGTAATATTGTCTTGGTGAAGACATTCATTGAGTGCCTCTCTCAATTCATCTGTGCTCACAGCACAGACCGCACATTGTGACTGCGTAATAATGTGCGTCGGTTCGAGTGCCCTGATCCTTTCCACATTGACCCTGTAGATTGATAGAGCCTCCCGCAGTATTACGCTCACTTCCCTGCTGATCTCAGGACTCGTTCCGCTTGACCGGTACTTCGGCTGGCTGCAAACAGGAAGCTGCTCAATACCAGGAGGATAATCGCATTCATGCGAACGCCCGACAAGCCGATCCTTCAAGCCGAGCGAACAAACAATTTCTGTTGCGCTGGGTAGCAACGAGATGATGCGCTGTTGTGGCGCCAAGGCCCGTTTCCTGACTTAGATCCGGGATTCCGCCAAGGCCGGAATTTTATGTTGTGCGAACTCAAATGAGCCGAAGAGCAGGCCGGAGTAGAAAAGAGCGCTCAACACAGTATTGCTAAAGAATGGTATCGCTGCGATGTAACATTGAGCTAGTCCTGTCATGTTCATCGGATACAAGTGTCCTCCAGCCCATACCGCGAAATTCGTTATGATAAAGAATACGATTGAACCAGCCACCGAGGCGGCAATAATGTTGACGATTTTCAGACGATGCCGTAAGAGAAATCCCATCGTTGTCATCAAAGAGAAACATCCATAAATCACCAAACGCATCGCCGTGAAAAACTCGTAGCCCTTAAGAAAGGCCAAACCAATATCGCTTAACACCATCGCAGCAAGGGGAACAACGTAGGCTGTTCTCCTGTCGGTAAAATAAGATCCTCCGAATAAGGCAAGAGCAATCATCGGCGTAAAGTTTGGGGGGTGTGGAATGAGTCGTGAAGCTACGGCCGCCAGCACCATTGAGATTAGGACCGTAATGCGGCTCTTAAGCATAAGATTACTCCTTTCTTGAATGATGAAGGATTTTGTAAGTTGGGGGGACTTTAATCACTTGCCTAGAATACGTTTGTGAATTCAGTGTTTTCGGCAAACAAAAAAACCCCAACCTTCGAAAAGATTGGGGTTCAAGAAGTCAAGAAAAAGAAATATTCTCACTCGGGCGAACACCTTCCCTCGAAGGTTTCAAGCTGCTACGACTTGGCAGGTCTCCTGGCTTTCTCGATCCTTGATCGTCTTCCCATCCCGACTGTTGTCGGCACAGTGACGTTCGTGATCAAAGAGGAAATCTCACATTGGGTGAGTCGAGATCACAGTTGCGGGGCAGCTTCCGAATGTATCACGGAATTCCCTTTTCATCCCGGGCATTGCTTGCCGGGACACCAAATCATTCCATGTGAAAGAACGGTAATTCTTCGTCGCACGCCTATGTACAAAGATTCTCGACAAATGTCAAGAGATTGCAAGAGGGACAACCAAGATGGTGATGAACGGTCAGCAAGACCTCTTCTCGATGAGTGGTAGGGTACAAGCAATCAAGGGTCCCTAGTCTTTCTCACTTCGTGGACGAAATCCAAAGCGGGCTTTTTCAAAAGGCTCAAGACTGCATTTTCATACGTCGCGGTCCCTTTGCAGAACTACCCGAGTTATTTCAGGGGCCTTTTGGGAAACCATGCATGATATAGCATTCTCTCTTCAGGTTCTCAGCGGCGTTAACCAACAGGGTTGCGTTGCCAGAGTACGGGTCGGGTCGTCCTTACGGCCAAACGGCCAAAATCATCAGAATTCCTTAAATCGCTCATTTCTCTGGGTGATCACATCAGAGCAAGGCGGCTTGAATTGAAGTTTTTGCAGAAGGACGTGGCTCGGGTTATTGGAGTCGATGAGACGACTGTCTACAATTGGGAGCGGGGGTATACAAGTCCGACGCTTAGGTATGTGCCGAGGATTCTGGATTTCCTGGGTTATGATCCGGCTCCCGCGGAGCCGAGGACGCTGGGAGAGAAATTGCTGAAGTATCGGAAGGACCGCGGGATAACTCAGAAGGAGCTTGCCCGGCGCATTGGGATTGACCCAACGACGCTGAGCAGGTTGGAGAGGACCAGCAGCAAGCGGGTTTTCCGAAGTGTTTTGCTGAAGGTTGAGGACTCTCTTCGCAAATGCTTCTGTGCGATCCTCGAGATCATACTGTTTGCCCATAGAGCCCCCCTTTGGGAAGCACGAAATATCAAATCCGAAATACGAAACAAAAACAGATAATGACAGAAATTCAAAACGCTTTATGCCCGTTTTGAACCTTTGGACATTTTGTCATTGCTCTTTGTTTGAGATTTCGTGCCTGCACGCCGAAGTGAATGTGATTTCCAAAAGAATGGCGAAATGTTTCGGCACGCAGGCGTGCTTGTGATTTCGGATTTCAACGTTAGACTGTATAGAAGTTCCTATCCAAGCTCCTGACTGGATCGCCCCGCTCAGACGCTTCTGGCCATGCAAGGGATTCCATCCCTTCCATAGCAGTTCCCCAGAGAGGGATGGAATCCTCCCTAAGCACCAAATCTCATGCCTGCACCGGCTCAAGGTGGGTCCGGGCGAACCTCTCGAGCTCATTCTGAAATGCCGACAACTCCTCGTGAATATCGCGACGCATTCCCTCCCACCTTTTCTCGGTTCTCGAAAACAGATCTCGGTAGTACTCAATTCCATTGCACAGGTTGTTTCGGAACTTCCTAAAGAAGTTTCGCTGTTTCTCATCCAAAGGCTTCGCCGATTCACGAAACTGATCTTTGAGATAGTTGACGTAAAGCTTGAGCTCGTTGATAAACATGTGCGGACGATCCGACCTTCGGATGATATTCGTCCGCCCATAGATGTGATCCACCATTGTCTTGAGAGAAACGATCTCGGAGAAGTATGCAATATTCGGCCCAGGACACACCAGCGCACCATCCCCGCCCTGCAACCTGCTATCCATCCCATGAACAAGGAGCGCTCCTGCCCCCAGGCCGGCACAGAGGCATGACTTTTCTACAACACGGTCGAATTGAAACTGATATTCTTCCGGTGAAAGCCCCAGTCCTTCCAACTCCGAAATCTTCAGCTTTTGATACAGTCTCGACGCGACACAAATAGGGCGTTCTGTGAATTCGGTGCTAAATTCAAGATATTCCTTGGGACAGGAGCTTCCCGGCCTCCCACTGCCCACCAGCCTTTGGCGCTCGACATCCTTTGAGCTTCCCTTGAGGGTGTAGAAGGGAACACCCAGGGGGGATATGTGGCTGAGACAAACATCGTTCTCCGTCGCAGCACCAAGTTGTTCTCGCGTGTGCGAATCAACGTTGGTAACCTCAGGAACGAGAAGGAAGGGTGTGCCCCATCCAACCGAATCCAGCCCATAGTGATCCAAAAGGAACTGATGCTCTTCAGCAGTCCCCACTCCACCCTGTGCCGTGAGTCTAAGCTCCATGGGTTGACGCGGAACGGCGCGTCCTTGTTTCCGCAAAGCTTCAGTAAGAATTTCGTGCGCCGATGTAACGAGCAACTCCCGATTGTTCTTGAATTCCTCCAAGATCGGGCCAATCAAGTATCCGTCGGTCGCAAATGCATGCCCTCCGCAGTTCAATCCCGATTCGATCCGATACTCCGACACCCACAATCCCTTTCTGGCAAGAAATTGCCCCTGAATACGTGCTGATCGGTAATCGCTCACTTTGAGTACAAGCATCTTTTTCAACTGCCCTTGCTCGTCAGGATAAAAATCCTCGAACTGCGCAATGTAACCATACAGACGCGGGTTCATTCCTGCCGATAACACCAGGGAGGAGCGGAGCGTGCTTCGCGCAAATCCGCGGAGTGCGGCATGGGCATCATTATACTCCACGGGCAGCGGTTGCTCTTCTCGGTACGTCTGCTTGTCGAGCTTGGTCATAATGTTGACATCTATGCTGCCGGGGTGAAAGTGGTCGTTCACCCACCTCTCAAGATCCTGTTTCATCGCATTGTTCCGGACGAACTTCGTGAATCTCTGTTTGAGTTCCGAAAGGTCTGGAAGCATCTCAATATACTTCTGCAATTCGCCGCCTTTCTCCAGGAGAGAACACTTAAGACGGTCAAACCGTTTCTTCACGATCTTATCGATCAGGTTGAGATACATCGTAATCCTGCGCGCGCGATAATCGTCCTCTTCTTCACCGATCGGATCAAATGGAATGTCGCATTCCGTGCAATAGAGCTCGCGCATTGTTTCGATGAGCATATCATCGACGATCGAGATAACGGAAGATATCCCGTAATGTGCGACCTTGGCTGGCGTGTCAATGCTAAAGCCGGTTCCCATAACGGGTATGTGAAATGTGTGCGGCGTATTCGTTCTGTTCATTGGTCGGGGTTGTAAGAACTTGGTTGCTGGACAGTTGCCATGTTTTCATCACCTCTTCTGCCGTCGTAATTTCCGCGCCGTCATAGGTAAGTCACAAAACGTAGCCTATGTGCACATCATGCAAAGCAAGAAATCCCACCCCCGGTTGGTGGGAGGACTCAAGCAAACAGTCGGGTCTTGAACTCCGCTTCGGCTAGTTCGACATCGCTCGGAGAGTAAATCGGGGAATGACAATCCTGAACTGTTCACCCCCCGAACGCTTCATGAGGTACGTTCCTTCCATGGTCCCTTCCAGCGTCTCGAGAATGCAGTAGCTGTTGTAGTCGTGGGATCCGCCTGGTTGGATCACCGGTCGTTTTCCGATGACCCCCTCTCCTTCGACCTCTTCCAGCTTTCCGTTCGAATGCTTGATGAGCCAATGACGGCGCAAGAGCTGAACGGGCTCCCGGCTCATGTTCTCGATCGTGATGAAATAGGCGAAGACGAACTTATGTTCAAGCGCGTTTGACTGCGCATCGAGATAGAGCGGCCTCACGGTCACCTTGATCTCTTCCGTGATTGCAGTGTAGGCATGCATGGGTCGACGATCTGCTCGAAGTGTTGTCCTTCACTCTTCCCGCGATGCTAGTGCCCCTCCAACTAAATGTTTTTACAAACGAAGGGGCACAGTGTCCGTCCGACCTCGGCGAGTCCGATTACCGGACGAGACGGGTCGGCTGCAACTGAACGAAATGCTTGGTATGTGTCGAACAATTTAGTTGCAGACGCACTAGTGATCTCCCCCCGGTTCATGTACATGGCCATGGTTCAACTCTTCTTTTGTGGCCTCACGGACATCCACGACGGTAACATCAAAATTTAGCGTCTTCCCTGCCAGTGGATGATTGGCGTCGACAGTCACGGTCTTTTCTTTGACCTTCGTCACCGTCACGATATGAGCCCCCTGCTCGCCCTGAGCGCGAAACTGCATTCCCTTTTTGATTTCACCTGCGCCTTCAAACCGGTCGAGCGGGAGATCCACTATCTTTTCTTCATCCCACTCGCCGTATGCCTCTGCAGGAGGGACTGAAACCTTAACTGAATCGCCCCTTCCCTTCCCGTCCAGCGAATTCTCCAGGCCTGGAATGACGTTCCCCTGGCCCTGGATATACGAGAGCGGCTCCTGTCCTTTGGAACTGTCGATAATCGTACCCTTTTCATCCGTGAGGGTGTAATCAATCGTAACCACTTTGTTTTTGGCGATTGTCATGAGTCCTCCGTGTCAACATGCTTGGAACACAGGATGAATTCCTTTTACTCTCCCCGCCCCTTGATAAGAAACAAAATCCCTTGCAGCGGCTCACTTCAGCCGCTCGACGTTCCATCGTTTCATCTCGTCCATCATGGAATAGTCGGTCAGATCGTACTGGATCGGCGTGATCGACACATACCGGTTGGTCACCGCCCACTGATCGGCATCTCTGCTGCTGTTGTCGGCTTCCTGCAACGCTCCGGTCAGCCAGTAATATTCTTTGTTAGCTGGGTCCCGTCGCGCATCAAACGTGTCATCCCACGTCGACTTCCCCTGCCTTGTTACCAATACCCCTTTGATGTCCTGCGGTTTCAGCGGCGGTACGTTCACATTCAACAGAGTCCCTTTCGGCAGACCGTGGCTTGCCACCACGCGAGTGAGCTTGCGTGCAAATCGAGCAGCGTAGGTGAAGTCGGCTTTCCCGTACGTCGTCAGGGAGATGGCAAGAGAGGGAATCCCGAGGATCGTCCCTTCGGTCGCCGCAGAAACCGTTCCTGAATAAATAATACTGATTGCAGTATTGGAGCCGTGGTTAATGCCGGAGACGATGATATCCGGCTTGCCTTGCAGCAGAGCCCGCACTGCAAGCTTCACGGCATCCGCCGGTGTTCCTTCCACTGCGTAGCCGAAAAACTTTCCGTTTTTCTGATATTGCCTGACGCGGAGGGGATAATTCATGGTAATGGCGTGACCGACAGCGCTTTGCTGCTTATCCGGAGCCACGACGGTCACGGTCCCAATCTTGCGCAATTCCTGGACGAGCGCGTAAATCCCCGGTGCATCGATCCCATCGTCATTGGAAACAAGGATGTTGAGTTTCCTGTCCGGTGCGTTCATACGCTCAATGTAAGGAAATTTGGAGGGGGATACAACGATTCGACGGGGTCGGGACGAGGGGGGAAGCACCAAATCTCAATAACCCCCGCCTGCCTTTTGTGATCCTTCCAGGCGGGCAGGAAATCACAAACAAATCCAAAATCGGAAATCACAGAAATTCGAAACGGCGGTGTTTCGATCATTCCCAATTTTGGTCATTGGAGCCTTGTTTGAAAATTCCTGCCCGCCTGCAGGAGTCTTGAGTGCCAGGCGGGGTGCTTGAAATTTGGTGCTTAAGACTGGTGTTTGAGCTTTTGGATTTGGTACGGTGAAATTTCCGTCATTTCCGAGACACAAGGCTAGTGTAACTCTCGTCTTTCGATGGGAATTTCTTCGACTTGATGTCACTCACATACTTCCCCACCGAAGACCGGATCTCCTCGGCAAGATTGGCATAACGCCGGACAAAGCGAGGATGGAAATCTTCGTACAGGCCGAGCATGTCGGAAACCACAAGAATTTGTCCGTCGGTATGAATCCCTGCCCCAATACCGATCGTCGGAATTGACACCGATTGCGTGACCTTCGCGGCAAGCGTGGCGGGGATTTTTTCAAGCACGATCGAAAAAACTCCTGCTTCCTCAAGAACACGCGCCTCGGCAATGATTCTCCTTGCCTCTTCTTTTGTAGCCCCGCGCGGCTGGTAGCCGCCGAAGCTGTGAATGGACTGCGGCGTCAGGCCGAGATGACCCATGACGGGAATTCCGGCCTGCGCGGTCATCCGGATCATTTCTGCAACCCGCTCCCCTCCTTCCACCTTCACTCCCCCCGCCCCCGTTTCCTTCATGATCCGACCCGCATTCCGAAATCCCTCTTCGGGATTTCCCTGATAGGTCATGAAAGGCATGTCGACGATGACCAGGGCTCTCCTCACCCCCCTGACGACTGCCTTGGCATGGTAGAGCATGTCTTCGAGCGTCACGGGAAGCGTCGTCTCCTCACCCTGAAACACCATCGCCAGAGAATCGCCTACGAGAACAATCTCAACGCCTGCCTGATCCAGAAGCTTTGCGGTCACATAATCGTAGGCGGTCAAGCAGGCGATCTTGTTTCCTTCCTTCTTCATCGCCATGACCGTCTTGGTCGTAACGCGTTTCACTTGCTGACCTGATTGCTGTGCCATCGTCAGTCCGCCCTTACGGGAATCTCGTGAAAATGTATCTGCCACGTGTGCTCACGGTCGAGAGATCCGTAGTACGAGCTTCCAGCTCCTCCTTGACGGTCCTCTTCTGCTGGTCACTGAGCCGCAGGAACTCTCCGAGACGCCTGTGCTCCCGGCTAAGGAGGATTGACCCGTGCTGCAGCACTGCTTCCCGTCCGTCCTCCCGCGCGTACCGCCTCTGCGCGCTGCCGACAATCTTCTTTCCATCGATCTTGACTTCATGCCGAGCCGAGCTCACAAAGCACGCAACGGAGGAAGGACTGCGGTACAGTCCGGGAAAATTCGGCTGGGATCGTTCGAGGACGGCCCGAACGCCCAGCAAGCGCAACCCGCCGACCAGCGCGCGGCTAATTTCATTGTACACTCCGGCGACGCTTTTCGAATCTGCCACCATCGCCACGCTGTACGTGAGCTCGTCAGCGTGCAAGATCGCCCTCCCGCCCGTGGGGCGTCGTACCACATCGATGCCCGCACGCGCGGTTTTTTCCAGTTCGATAGCCTCAAGGGACTGATTCCAACCCAGGGAAACCGCCCACGGGCTCCAGCCGTAGACCCGAACGAAACACTCGTCTCCTCCCGTCGTGAGGGTCTGAACCAGTTCGCCGTCAACCCTCATGTTTTCCGAACCACTCTGATACCCGGTATTGACGAACTGCCATGCCATTAGTCGCGATGACGACTGATCCCTGGAATGATTCCGCGTTTGCTGGCCGCAATAAACTCGAGAATTTGTTGAACGGGCGGAATCATCTCGACATCGGATTTCACCCGCTCAACGGCTTGTGAGACGTTGAGATTCGACTTATAGAGAATTCGATAGGTATGGTCGATCAGCGTAATCGACTTGTCATCGAAGCCTCTTCTTCTTAAGCCAACCAAATTCAGCCGCTCAAATGCCAGCGGATCCTGACCGGCAAGAACAAACGGTGGAACATCTTTCGAAACTCTGAACCCTCCGCCGATCATCGCATGATCTCCAACTCTTACGAATTGGTGCACCGGCGTCAATCCCCCAATAATCACCCAATTTCCGAGCTCTACATGGCCCCCAAGTGCGACGCAATTTGCAAGAATGACCTTGTCACCAAGGTGGCAATCGTGAGCCACATGCGTATAGGCCATGAGCAGGCAATGACTCCCAACCCTCGTGATCCCGCTTTCTGCTGTTGCACGATTGAGCGTGGCAAACTCCCGAACCACAGTTCTTTCCCCCACCTCCAGATAGGTCTTTTCCCCTTTGTACTTCAGATCCTGCGGGGGACCTGCGATCGAGGCTCCGTTGAAGATCTTGCACTCCTTGCCGATTCTGGCGCCGTCATAGATCATAGCGTGGGAGCCCACCCACGTGCTGTCGCCGATGACAACGTCATCCTGAATAACGACGAAAGGACCGATGATGACGCCCTCGCCAATCTCCGCTCGGGTACTCACAACGGCGCGGGGATCGATCTGCCTGCTCATGAAATCGAAGTTGGGTTAGTTCACTCTGGAGAGATCGGGCTTCTGTTCGGGTTCCCTTGCCGCGGAATCCTGCCGGTCGACAATGGCCGCCGTGAAATCGCCCTCGGCAACCAGGCCTCCGTCAACGAAGGCCTTCCCCCGCACCTGAATGATCCTGGAACGCCGGCTGACCATTTCGACATCCAGGATCAGTTGGTCGCCGGGAATGACGGGTTTGCGGAACTTCACGTTGTTGATGGCCATGAAGTAGACAAGCTTGTTTCCGGGATTCTCAATCCCGTTCAGCAGCAAAACTCCGCCCGCCTGAGCAAGGGCTTCAATGATCAGCACCCCGGGCATGACCGGCTGACCGGGAAAGTGCCCCTGGAAGAAAAATTCGCTCAAGGTCACACTCTTCACACCCACGACCCGCTTGTCCATTTCGAAATCGATGATCTTGTCCACCAACAGGAAAGGGTAGCGGTGCGGAAGAATCCGCTGGATTGCATTCGTATCGAACACAATCCCTTCTTTCTTCTCGTGCTGGTATTTGCGAACGAGCTTCTTTTGCTGATACAGCTTTCGTACTTTCTTCGCAAATTCGACGTTGCTGGCGTGTCCCGGCCGCGCAGCCAGAATCTGGGCTCTCAGAGGCGCGCCGATCAGCGCCAAATCACCCATCAGATCGAGAAGCTTGTGGCGAGCAGGCTCGTTCCGATAATGAAGCTTCTTGTTATTCAGGGTCCCCGTGGTTCCAAGAATGACGGAATGGTCGATTCCGAGCTTGTGAGCGAGAGTTTTCAGATTTTCGGTTGAAATTTCACGATCGACGATGACGATCGCATTGTCCAGATTTCCACCTTTGATCAATCCCTGTGCGCGCAACGCTTCCACTTCGTGCAGAAAGCAAAACGTACGAGCAGACGAAAACTCCGACACAAACTCTTTTTCCAGATTGAATAACCCCGTATGCTGACTCCCGAGGGCCGGATTGTTGTAGTCAATGACGACGGAAACGCGAAAATCATCCGTCGGGAGGGCGACAATGTCCACTCCCTTCTCTTCGTTCTGGTAGTGGATGGTTTGATCGATCACCAGATAATCTTTCGGCGCTTCCAATTCGTCAAAGCCCGCCTGTGTGAGCATTTCTACAAAAGGTTTGGCGCTCCCGTCGGCGATGGGAGGCTCAATATTGTCCAACTCGATAATGAGGTTGTCCACCTGCATCCCGACAACGGCAGCAAGAACGTGCTCGGTCGTGTGGACGCGGGCTTCGCCGACAGCCAGTGTCGTTCCCCGCGCGACATCGACCACATGATCAACGTCCGCCGGAATTTCCGGAGTTCCTCCCAAATCGACGCGACGAAACCGGATGCCGAAGCTCTCCGGCGCCGGTTTCAGCGTCATCCTTGTGGTGACGCCGGTATGAAGCCCGACCCCATTCATCGAAACGGGCTTTTTGATCGTCCGCTGATGTACAAGCATATCAACCTCGTGTTATGATTTCGATTCCAACTTGACGAGCAATTTTTCGACTTTCGTCTGAAGGTCCTTGAGATCATGTGCCAGTTCCGGGAGGGAACGTATCGTCGCTTCGATCCGCATCGCTTTACCCCGTTCCTTCGCCGGGTTCCCAAAGTATGTCTTCCCGGGATCCTTGATGGACTTGGAAATACCCGATTGGGCGTAGATCACCGTTTTGTCTGCGATCTCGATATGCCCTACAAATCCAACCTGTCCGGCGACCATGACATTCTTCCCGATCTTCGTGCTCCCGCTGATTCCGGTCTGCGCCGCAATCACCGTATTCTCTCCAATGGTGACATTATGAGCCACCTGAATGAGATTGTCGAGTTTGACCCCTTTCTTGATAAGGGTCTCCCCCAGTGTGGCCCTGTCCACTGAACAATTCGATCCAATCTCAACGTCGTCCTCGATCACCACAATACCAAGCTGAGGAATTTTCTCAAAACTCCCCTCTCCGGTAGGGGCAAAGCCGAAACCGTCGCTTCCAATCACCGTTCCTGAATGAATGGTCACTCGGTTTCCGATCCGGCACTGATGAGAGACCGTCACGTTCGGATAGAGCAGACAATCGGTTCCAACTTCTGCCCGCGTTCCGATGACGCACGCATCGCCGATCCGCGTGTTGTTCCCGATGATTGCTCCGTCTCCGACGACGACCAGTGCCCCGACGCCAACGTTGGTTCCCAAGGTCGCGGTCGGAGAAATAACGGCCGAGGGGTGCACCCCCTTGTAAAAGGGATCAACAGCGGGGGTCAGACGTTTGAGAACGTGAAGGAATGCGACATACGGGTCATCGACCTTGATGAGTGTCAGGGACTTCGGAGCGCCTGCCTTTTGCGGATCGAACGACCGTGAGACAAGGACCGCCGAGGCCTTTGTCGTGGCAATGTGTTTTTCGTACTTGGGATTCGCAAGGAAGGTCAGCCCCAAGGGTCCCGCTTCTTCAATCTTCGCAACCTTTGTAATATCAACAGTTCCGTCACCGACAACTTCTCCCTTCAGCCAGGCGGCAATCTCGGAGACTTTCATGGGTCGGTCAGTTTTGTCTTTGGCCGGGAGCCATCGTGGTCAGCCGTCCCAGGACTTTTTGAGTCAGATCATACTCTTCATTTGTGTACATCATCAGGATCTCGCCGCTCTTATCCAGAACATAGTCGTACCCCTCTTCCTTTGCAACGTCCTGAATGGCCTTGAACACCCGGTCTTGAACGGGCTTCATGAGTTCATTCTGTTTCTGGAACAACTCCCCGTTCTGGCCGAATTTCTGGGCGCGAAAATTCGCGATTCTCTGATCAAGATCACGAAGTCCTTTCTCCGTTTCCGCCCGCCGGGCGTCGGTCATGATGAGCTTTTTCTTATCATAGTCCGCGAATTTGTCCTCCCACTCCTTCTGAAGATTGTTCAGCTCCTGCTGCCATTCCACCACGAGCGCGTCAAGTTGCTTCTGGGCATCCTGGGCATCCGGTAGTTGCTTCATGATAGCATCGGTACTGATGTGCCCAATCTTTTGTTGCGCAGCCGCGGCAACCGGAGTCAGCACCGCCAGCAGCAAACATGGAAAAATCCGGTTCATACAGTTTCCTTCAAGGGGGTGTACACGCCGCCGCGCCTACTTAGACGACTTCGTGTCTCCGCGTTTCAACCGATCCAGAACTTTGTACGTCAGGTCGTATTTCGTCTCCGCATAGAGGAGGCCGATTTCATTGGCCTTGTCAAAGACAAAACTGAAACCCTCTTCTTTGGCAACGGCCTCAATATTCTTGAGGATTTTTTCCCGGATAGGCGCGAGTTTCTTGTCGCGCAGCTGCTGAGCCTCTCCGTTCTGTCCGAATTTTTGAACCTGGTAGTCGCGGGCCCGTTGCTGCATGTCGGCGAGCCTCCGCTGTTCTTCTTCCCGTTTGGCGGGGGCCAGCACGGCTTCCTTCTTCTGGTAATCTTCGACCGACTTCTGAAACTCATCCGACATCTTCTGCAGCTCCTCTTGCCACCCCTTGAACACGGCTTCCAGTTCTTTCTGCGCTCCCTGTGCCTCCGGAAGATCATTGATGATCTTCTCGGAATCGACAAACGCTAGGCGCGGTACCTGGGCAAAGGCAGACGACGCAAAAAGCAGAAGTCCGAAGACCATAACACCGTTTGTTGTCACGGTATCCCTCATGTGTTAATGAATGATAAACAATTTGGATTGAAGAGCACGATGGCTTCCAAGCCTCCCGTCGTTCGCTTTCTTAAAATGTCCTTCCAAACTGGAAGTGGAACCTCCATCCCGACGGCTCCTGCTTCGGAAACAGACCGTCAAAACCGTAGCCGTAATCAAAACCGATCAGACCGATGGGATTGATCAGCAGCCTCACACCCACCCCGGCCGAACGTTTGAGATCAAGGGGGTTCATCGTTTTCGGCTCGGCCCACACGTTGCCGGCCTCGGCGAATAAGAGCGTGTAAATTGGAATCGGATTCAGAGCAAGCGCAAAGCGGAGTTCTGCCGAGTGTTTGATCAACCCCTTCCCTCCAAGGATCCCGCCGGTTGAATTCAAAGAGGTCTGCCTTCGGGGACCAACGCCGCGGTCATCGTACCCTCGCAACGGCGTAGTGGAAAACTGCCCCAGTCCCGTTCCACCCATATAGAAGAAATCCTGAATCGGAATAAACGCGTCCCTTTCGAATCCGAACAGAAACCCGTAGGTGGTCGAAAGTGCAATTGCCACGCGCGTGCTGTTCAGGACAGGGATGTACCAGTCGGCATTAAAGACATGCTTGTGGTAGTTCGCCGTGCCCGGGAGAAACGGGCCGCCGGAAATTTCCGTCAGCAGAGAGAGACTGGAGCCGCGCGAAGGAAAGATGGGACTGTCCGTACTATTCCGGCTAATGACCTGCGAAATTCCCATTTGCGTCGAGGTTCCCGCAGCGTAGAAATCTCCGCCGGCATTCACGACGTTCCGCTGGTAGCGCAGCGTCCAATCTCCGCGAAAGAGATTGTCCGGCCATTTCAGTCTGCGTCCCACCCGTATCGACCCGCCCGTAATCTGGTAATCGTAATCAAAATAGATCACCCGTGTGTCGAAAAGATTGACCCCCACCAAAGTCGGGGTGTCAAACAACCACGGTTCGGTAAAGCCGATCGTAAACGTCCGGTACCGGTTCCCTTCGCCGAACTGCCATTCGAAATTCAGAACCTGGCCCGCTCCCCCCCGAAGCGGTTCGGTGATGGAGAAGTTATTGAACGTGAGCCCAAGGCCGCCGTTAAAACCGAACGCTCCGCTGTACCCCACCGACATGTTAAACGTATCGCTGGACTTTTCCTCGACCGCGTATTCAACATCCACGCTGTTCTCTGCCGGATGGATGCGGGTATCCGGTTTGATTTTTTCCGGATTGAAGTAATTCAGCTGCGCCAGCTGACGGACGCTTGAAAGAATCGCTTGGCGACTGAAATAATCGCCCGGCCGGGTATACAGCTCCCGGCGAATCACTTTCTCGTACGTCTTGGTGTTCCCCGTGATAAGGACCCGGCCGATCCGGAATTTCTCCCTCTCACGCAGCCTGATCACAATGTCAAGGCTGTCATCGGCAACGCGAACCTCTTCAGGCTCGGCCTGGAACAACAAATACCCCGTGTCATAATACAGCGACCCAACGTCCGATTCCGATTCGTTGCGATACAGGTTTTCCTCGAATCGACGCTTATCGTAGATATCCCCTTTCTTGAACCCAAGCCGATCGTTGAGGATCTCGGTCGGATAAACGGCATTCCCTTCCCAAACAACATTCCTGACCTTGTATTGGGGACCCTCGTACACGTACACGTTGACCGTTAGCCGTTCTTTCTTGTCGTCGTACTTCAAAGAATCTGCGAGTATTTCCGCATCGCGAAACCCGTTCTTCCGATAGAAGTCCAGAAGGAGCTGCTTATCCTTTTCGTACCCCTTCGGCTTGAATTTCCGGCCCACCCAAAACTGCCACCAGGCGGGATCGTTTGTCTCGTCAAACGTACCTTTGAGGTCGCCGTCGTCAAAATGTTTGTTCCCGAAAAAGTGGATGGATTCGACTTTGACGACCGATCCCTCATCGATCGTCAAACGAAGGACGACGCGGCGGGACGTGGTATCTTCAGGCTGCTCCAGTTTTGTTTCAATCCGTGCGTTGAGATACCCCTCTTTTTCATATTCTGCCTTGAGGATTCGCTTGATCGAAGACAACCCCTGAGGCGTCACCAGCTGACCCTTCGTCAGGCTGATTTTCTTTTGGATGTCGTCCTCATCCAGCTCGTCGTTTCCTTCGATAACCACGCGCTCAAGCCGCGGGTTCTCCTTGACCCTGATGAGCAGGTAGACACCGTTCTGTACGCGGTTTTCGATCAGGATCTGTACATCGGAAAACAGGCGAAGCTGGTGAAGTCTCTGAATGGCCGTGCGAGTTTCGTCCCCCGGAACTGTAATCTCTGTCCCAACCTGGAGTCCCGTATTGGCAATAATGGCCTGAGGTTCCGCCGATGTCTGTCCCTCGACAGTGATTCCGAGGATCCTGTAGACCTCAGGTTTTTGCTGGGCAAACAACGGTGGAAAAACTGCGAAGGCGAAAATAACGAGGCCGACAACCCTACAATTTCGAGACACTTTTCAAAAACCTTTCCACGTATTCCAAACTCCCCTGGCGTTTTCGAATCTGCTCACTGACCTTTCCGAAACGGCGCTCCCGTTTCTGAAATTCCGCTATTGCACTGTAAAGCTGCTTCCTGCGGAACGAAGGCCAGTATTCATCGGAAATAAACAATTCTGAATAGGCAAGCTGCCACAAGAGGAAATTGCTGATCCGAAGTTCTCCGCTGGTCCTGACCAACAGATCCGGGTCGGGAATATCTTTTGTGGACAGATAGCTCGCCAGGAGATCTTCCGTGACGGACGCCGGCTTCACGATTCCCAAACGCACGTCTTCCGCCATCCGTCTTATCGCATTCGTGATGTCCCAGCGTCCGCTGTAACTGAGGGCAAGCACAAGAGTTAGACCCCTGTTGTCCTCCATAAGCTTAATTGCATCCAGAAGCTCGTCCTGCACATCCTGCGGGAGTTTGGCAATATCACCGATCGCCTTAAGCTGAACTTCGTTCTGGTGAAGACGGTCGCGCTCATCGCGGAGGGCTCTCAGAAGCAACCGCATCAGGAGAGAGACCTCATGTTTGGGCCGGTTCCAATTCTCCGTGGAAAACGCGTACAGAGTCAGATACTTGACGCCTAGCTGTCCGCACGCCTCCACAATATCACGAACGGAATTGACACCTTCGTGATGTCCGGCGATGCGCGGCATCCCCCGGCGTTTTGCCCACCGACCGTTTCCATCCATGATGATGGCAATGTGTTGCGGAATTTCCCCCGCTTGCAGCAATCGATCCTGCAGCTTCTTGTCCTGTCCCGTGGCTTTCTCGAGAGGCACTCCTTGACCATTCCCTTTGTGTGTAGAGGTGAAACCAAATTTAACCCTTTTTGGGTTGAAAGTCAAAGAAGAGAATGAAACGAATGAAGCTTTTGTGTTTTCAGGAAAGGGGTTCCGCTCTGACGGCGGCCCGTTTCTTGACACCGCTTTCAAATTTGGTTATATTGAAAGAAACTTTTGGGGGTTGGCCGAAGTTGTAGGGGGAAATGAGCGTTGTATCATACCACCGTGAGAGGTTTATGGAAGGTAACTTTTCGAATCGGGTTCAAGATGTCATCCGTCTTAGCCGGGAGGAGGCGCTCCGGCTGGGTCATGATTACATCGGAACCGAACACCTGCTTCTCGGGATCATCCGGGAGGGGGAAGGAATTGCGGTCAAGATTCTCCGAAACCTTGGAGTCGACCTGTACAAGCTGAAAAAAGCCATCGAAGACACGGTTCGGACTTCGGGAGGAACGCTGACCATCGGCAATATTCCGCTTACCAAACAGGCGGAAAAAGTCCTCAAGATTACATATCTGGAAGCCAAACTCTATAAGTCGGACGTCATTGGGACCGAACATCTGCTTCTCTCGCTCCTTCGCGATGACGATAACATCGCGGCCCAGATCCTGCACCAGTTCAACGTACATTACGATGTGGTAAGGAACGAACTGGACAATATCATTTCCGGAAAGCCATCCACCCCTCCGACCCAGCATGCACCTGAGAAAAAGCCCGAAAAATCGAAAACACCCGTGCTGGACAATTTTGGAAGGGACCTTACAAAGCTTGCTCTGGAAGACAAGCTTGATCCGATTGTCGGCCGCGAAAAGGAAATTGAGCGAGTGGCCCAAGTCCTGAGCCGCCGCAAGAAGAATAACCCCGTGCTCATCGGCGAACCTGGTGTCGGGAAGTCCGCGATCGCCGAGGGGCTGGCTCTGCGGATTGTGCTGAAAAAGGTCTCAAGGGTCCTTCACGAAAAGCGGGTCGTTACCCTGGATCTCGCGGCGCTGGTCGCAGGCACGAAGTACCGGGGCCAGTTTGAAGAGCGAATGAAAGCCGTGATGAACGAGCTTGAGAAGGCAAAGGATGTTATTCTGTTCATCGACGAACTTCATACCATTGTCGGTGCGGGAGGCGCAAGCGGATCACTGGATGCGTCAAACATGTTCAAGCCCGCCCTTGCCCGTGGCGAGCTCCAGTGCATCGGCGCCACGACGTTGGACGAATACCGCCAATACATCGAAAAAGACGGCGCACTGGACCGTCGATTCCAGAAAATCATGGTCGACCCGACGACGGTCGAGGAAACCATCCAGATTCTCCAGAATATCAAATCAAAGTACGAAGAGCACCACGGCGTCCGTTTTACCGAAGAAGCCGTCGATGCGGCGGTTCGGCTCAGCGACCGGTATATCACGGATCGCTACCTCCCCGATAAGGCCATCGATGTCATGGATGAAGCAGGATCGAGGGTTCACCTTGCGAATATCGTCGTCCCAAAGGAAATCCTCCACCTCGAAGAAGAGATCGAAAAGATCAAACAGTCTAAAAATCAGGTGGTAAAGAATCAGAATTTTGAGGAAGCGGCCCGCCTGCGCGACCTGGAAAAGAAACTGCTGAGCGACCTCGACATTGCCAAACGTGAGTGGGAGCTCAAGGCACAGGACACGATTTACGAGGTTGACGAAGAAGACTGCGCGGCCGTGGTTGCCATGATGACCGGCATCCCGGTGCAAAAAGTGGCTCAGAGCGAATCGGAAAAACTGCTGAAGATGCAGGATGCGTTGAAAACAAGCATTGTCGGACAGGATGAGGCGATTGAGAAACTGACCAAGGCGATCCGCCGTACCCGCGCCGGTCTCAAAGATCCAAAACGGCCCATCGGCTCCTTCATTTTCCTTGGTCCGACGGGCGTCGGAAAAACCGAGTTGGCCAAGTCGCTCGCCCGGTATCTCTTCGACTCGGAAGAGGCCTTGATCCGGATCGACATGAGCGAGTACATGGAGAAATTCTCCGTTTCGCGTCTTGTTGGAGCTCCCCCGGGATATGTCGGATACGAAGAAGGCGGCCAGCTGACGGAGAAAGTACGCCGGAAACCGTATTCTGTGGTGCTTCTCGACGAGATCGAAAAGGCCCATCCGGATGTGTTCAATATTCTGCTCCAGGTACTTGATGACGGTATCCTGACGGACAGCCTCGGCCGGCGGGTCGATTTCAAGAATACGATTCTCATCATGACGTCCAACATTGGCTCACGTGATATCAAATACGGAGCCACGTTCGGATTCGGTCAGCAGAGCCAAAAGGACAAATACCAGACGATGAAGGGGAATATTGAAGACGCCCTCAAGCGGGTCTTCAATCCTGAATTCCTGAATCGGGTCGATGAAACCATCGTCTTCCACAATCTCGGGCGTGAAGACATCCTCACAATCATCGATATCGCTGCCAAGGATCTTATTGACCGCATGACCTCGATGGAAATCACGATCGAATTGACAAAAGCGGCGAAAGAATTCCTGGCCGATAAGGGATTCGATCCCTCCTTTGGCGCCCGCCCGCTGCGTCGAGCCGTGCAGAAATATGTTGAGGATCCCCTTGCGGAAGAGATTCTGAAAGGGAATTTTTCAGCCGGCAGCAAAGTGAAGGTAAAGTTCAACAAGAAGGCGGAAGAGCTGAAGTTCATCGATTCCAGCAAAGACAAAGGCGGAGACGAGCTGAAGGAACAAGATGAAGAAGTCGTGGACGTGACGTAGACGCCGGTCTTGCATCCAAGAACCAAGCACCCCCGGGAGACCGGGGGTTTTTTGTTTTTCCCAAGCACCTGCCATCCACTTCATCATTCTACATTCAGCGTTCTGCATTCGATATTGTTTTTTGTTTGTGAAACAAGCAATATCGAATATCGAATGCTGAATATTGAATGTAGAAGGGAGGGAAAATCTACCTCTCTTGACATTCTATGGGGGAATCATGAAGTACGATCTCGAGGAACGGCTCACGAATTTCGCGGTAAGGATTATCGATATTGTCGAATCGCTCCCGCGGACAAGAACCGGTAACTATCTGGCCGGACAACTGATTCGATCCGGCACCTCCCCTGCACTGAACTACGGGGAAGCCCAAGGTGCGGAATCTCGGCAGGATTTTATCCACAAAATGAAGATCATCGTCAAAGAATTGCGGGAAACCCGGATCAATCTGACCATTATCCATCGGAAGAAACTCTCCCGCAGCCAAAACGCTTTCCCAGAGATCGCCGACGAATGTCGGCAGCTGATTTCAATCTTCGTCAAGAGTATCAAGACGGCGGAGTCAAGAAAAAGATAATAGGAGCGAGGACCCAGGCCGAAAAGTTGGGCACCGGCTATAACTTCAACATTCTACATTCAGCGTTCTGCATTCGATATTGTTTTTGTTGTGAAAGAAGCAATATCGAATGTTGAATGGAGAACGTAGATGGGAGGCGAAAAAAAAATCCCCCAGCTGCAGCCGGGGGATCGTTTTTGCTTCAGAGACTTTTCGTCAGACTTTCACGACTTTGGCCGCCTGAAGTCCTTTGGGTCCCTGCTGCACCTCGAATTCGACGGTGTCGCCTTCTTCGAGGGTCTTGTAGCCTTCACCCACGATGGCTTTGAAGTGGACGAACACATCTTCGCCGCTTGCCCGTTTGATGAAGCCGTACCCTTTCGCAGCGTTGAACCACTTGACGCTTCCGCGTTCCATACGGAACACTCCTTGAAGAGGTTTTACATGATGTACAGCCTGCTGGCCATGAACAGATGCTGTCAAAACCCTTCCAAGGACTGCAACCATCCCCGCACGGAGCGCATCGGACAAAGGACAACAACAGTGTACAGTGAACTACAGGCGCCAATCTACTGTTTTCCTGTTTGAAAAACAAGAGCCATCCGGCTTGGAAGGTAAGACGCTGTGCTTCACCTCCCCTCTTAAAGGTTTTCCTCCAAGAATTTCGTAATCATTTCGAACAAATGCGTCCTGGTTTCCCTTCCCCTAATGCCATGATTCTTATTCACATAGAACATGGTCTCGAATTGTTTCGCTTCCGACTGCAGGGCGTTGACAAACGCAGTCGTATTCTGCCAATGCACATTGTCATCCGTGGTCCCATGCACGATGAGCAGGCGTCCTTTGAGCTTCTCTGCATGTGTGAGAGGCGCGCTCTCGTGATACCCTTCCTCGTTGTCCTGCGGTCTCTGCATGTATCGCTCAGTGTAAATCGTATCATAGTATTTCCAATGCGTCACCGGAGCGACCGCAACGCCCGCCTTGAAATAATCGGCCCCCAGCAGCATCGTCAGCGACGTCATATATCCGCCGTAGCTCCAACCCCAGATTCCAATGCGGGTCTTGTCAACATACGATTGAGCGCCCAGATACTTTGCCGCTTCGATCTGATCATGCGCCTCCCACTTCCCGAGGTTTCGGTAGGTGACGCTTTTAAACGCCTTCCCGCGCATGCCTGTCCCACGGTTGTCCACACTTGCCACAAGGTATCCTTTCTGAGCCATGAGGTGGTGCCAAAGAGCGCGCAGCCCTCCCCATGCATTCTGCACCGTCTGTGAACCCGGGCCGCCATAGACGTACATCAGGACCGGATACTTCCTGGAGGGATCAAAGCCCGGGGGCTTGATCATCCATCCATGGAGTTCAATCCCATCCGCGGTCTTGAAAGAAAAGAACTCGTGCTTCCCCATTCGATACTCCCTCAGGGATTCCAGCTTGTTTTCTTGAATCAGTCGAATGAGCCTCCCATCGGAGTAATAAATTCCCGATTGGAACGGCGTCTGAACGTTGGAATATGTTCCCAAATAGTACTTTCCGTTCGGGGCCATCGATACGTTCCAGCTGAAGTTCTCCCGGGACAGGCGCTGAAATCCGGAGCCATCCGTTCGAACGGCATAGAGGTGTTTTTCCAACACTGACTTCTCCGCGGCCGTGAAATAGAGAATGCCTCGTTCCTCGTCAAGATGGACGACATTGGCAACATCCCACCGCCCTTTTGTCAGCTGCCGCACCTCCTTTCCCTCCATATCAAACAGATACACATGTTTGTATCCGTCTTTTTCAGAAGACCAGATGAACTGACGGCCGTTTTTGAGAAATCTGACATCATTGTCTACCGAGATCCATGTCTTCTCCTGCTCCGTGAAAAACACTTCGGTCTTACCGGTCCGCACGTCTCCCTTCATCAACTCAAGTCTGTTCTGCAGTCGGTTCAAACGGACCAGGATGAGCGTAGCCGGTTGAGACCCCCAGTAGATGCGCGGCACATAGATATCGTCGTCCGTCCCCAGGTCCATCCAAACTGTTTTCTTGTCCGCAAGATCGACAACGCCGATTTGGACGACCGAGTTTTCATCCCCTGATTTCGGATATTTCATCGGTAACACGTCTGCCCGAAGGCTGGCAAAATCCATCATATGGAAGTCCGGGACCCGGTGCTCATCAAGTTTCCAAAAGGCGATCCGAGACCCGTCGGGCGACCACTGCCAGCCATCCGAAATTCCGAACTCTTCTTCATACACCCAGTCAAACTTTCCGTTGATGATGTGATCCGAACCGTCGGCTGTCAACTGAGATTCCACACCCTTTTCAAGATCCCACACATAGATGTCATGTTCACGAACGTAACCGATCTTCTTTCCGTCTTGCGAGAATTTCGGGTTGTACTGAGGGACCTCAACGTCGGTGATCCGCCGAAGCGTCTTTTTCTTCACATCATAGAGGAAGAGGTTCCCGGCGGGGGTCAGTCGTGAGTAATACTGGCGTTCGGGAGGGTTCCCGGAAAAGAGGATCTGCCGTTGGTCAGGGGACCACCCGTATGCCGTGAATCGAAAAGAGTCGTTACCTTCCCGAAGATTTTTTGTATCGACGACAACCTCCGATTTCCCGCTTGAAACGGTGACAACGAAAATCTTGACCGATGACGTCGTAGAATCGTATTCTTGATACGAGTATTTGCCTCCCTCATCAATCCACTGGAATCCGGAGACACTGCGCGTTTCAAATTCGTCCGAACCGCTGACTTGCCGGTTCGTAAAGACTTTGTTCTGCGCGAAGCCCCCGACAATGAATCCAACGCTGATACAGAAGAGAATCAAGACATATCTCATCACAATCTCCTTGATTGGTGGTCTCGGGCGAAACGAAAATAGGTAAAAAAGGCCGGAAAAAGAAACCCCGACGCAGCTTGGAATGCGCCGGGGTCAGGGAGGCTGTCATGAATCCGCCAACCTCTTGCCAGATCAGCGGACCCATGTTTTCATAACAAAAAGCAGCCGGCGTTTGTTCCGCTCAGAGCCTTTCTTTTTCTTTTCCTTCCTTTCGCACGCTGACGGCGAATCGCAATATGCAGAAAAGACGCCATGGAAAAACCGAGTTCAGTCCGGGTGAGATGCCGAAGGACCAAACATCAAGCGCCACATGCCAAACAATGCCGACACCCAATTGCTCATTGACTCATTGAACCTTGCGATTTTGGTGGAAGATGTGTTCAAAAAATTCTTATCTTTCTCCCTTCAATTTACGATCCAAGTTCCTCGCCCCCAGGAGCGTTTCTATGCCCGACACCCTCACCATCGTTGATAACCGAACGGGAAAGAAATACGAAGTCCCTATAGAGCAGAGCACCGTCAAGGCCGTCGATCTCCGGCAGATCAAAGTCAACGCGGATGATTTTGGACTGATGTCGTATGACCCCGCGTTCATGAACACCGCCTCCGTGAAAAGCCGAATCACGTTCATCGACGGGGACAAAGGGATCCTGAGATATCGGGGTTATCCCATCGAACAGCTTGCAGAGTACTCCACGTCGTTCATGGAAGTGGCTTACTTGATTCTGAAAGGCGACCTGCCGACCCACGCGCAGCGCGAGGAATGGCGCAAAACGATCCGGCACCACACCTTCGTCCACGAGAATATCAAGAAACTGATGGAAGGATTCCGGTACGACGCTCATCCCATGGGAATGTTCATCAGCACCATCGCTGCATTTTCAACATTCTACCCCGAAGCCAAGAATATCTTTGATAAGGACATCCGGCAACGGCAGATCAACCGGCTGATTGCCAAGGTCCCGACGATCGCCGCTTTTTCGTACCGGCACACAAAGGGAATGCCGTACGTCTACCCCGACAATGCCCTGACCTACGCCGGGAATTTTCTGAATATGATGTTCCAGGTGGGAGGACAGAAATACGATCCCCACCCGTCGCTCGAACACGCCCTGACCGTGCTGTTTATCCTTCATGCCGACCATGAGCAGAACTGCAGCGCGAATGCGATGAGAGGCGTTGGAAGCTCGCACGTCGATCCCTACTCTGCCTGCGCGGCGGCCGCAGCCGCCTTGTGGGGCCCTTTGCATGGGGGAGCAAACGAGGCGGTCTTGGAAATGCTCGATGAAATCGGTTCCATCAAAAACATCCCGCCCTTTATCAAGGAGGTAAAAGATGGAAAGGGCCGTCTGATGGGCTTCGGCCACCGAGTCTATAAGAACTATGACCCACGCGCCAAAGTCATCAAGAAAATGGCCTACGAGGTGTTTGAAGTCACCGGCAAGAATCCAAAACTCGACATTGCCCTTGAGCTGGAACGGATCGCGCTCGAAGACGAGTATTTCGTGAAACGAAAACTCTATCCGAATGTGGATTTCTATTCTGGGCTGATCTATCAGGCCATGGGCTTCCCAATGGATTTCTTCCCGGTGCTCTTTGCCATCCCTCGCACCGTCGGATGGCTCGCCCAGTGGGAGGAACATATCCTTGATTCGGAACAGAAAATCGCGCGCCCCAGACAAATCTACCTTGGAGAGCAGGAGCGTCCCTGGGTTCCAATTGACAAACGGAAGTAAGCCGGTCTCTTAACCTTCATTCTATTTCCTTGGGGAGGCACTTTTTTTTCTTCTTAGTTCCTTATCTTTAAAACGGGGAAAGGTTCTGCGGGGGATTCAACTCCTGGTTTCTTTATGGAACGACGAAAGCTGCTGATCCTCTCTGCGACAGGCGGCGCCGGACACACGCGCGCAGCAGAGGCTCTTGAGGAGACGGCCCAATCATTGGACCTACCCATACAAGCCAATCACTACGATTGCCTCGATTTCACCACGAAGGGCTTCAAGCGCCTGTACTCTGAGTCGTACCTTGCAATGGTCAACAAGGCACCGGAGCTTTGGGGCTATCTCTATTCAAGATCGGAGATGAAGCCTTACGAGAAAAAAGGCCTCCTCAAACTGTTTGACGCCCTGAACTACAAGAATTACCTGAAATTTCTCCTGGACGAGAAGCCCGATGCCTTGATCTGCACGCATTTCCTTCCTTACATTTCAATTTCGGGAGCATTACGAAAAGCTGGAATAACGGCTTC
The DNA here is from genome assembly GCA_016186715.1 of Ignavibacteriales bacterium. Classification (GTDB taxonomy): domain Bacteria; phylum Bacteroidota; class Ignavibacteria; order UBA10030; family UBA10030. The sequence continues at coordinate 47,626 of JACPLA010000021.1, forward strand.
CGTCTTTGCCGCGACCACTGACTTTGATGTCCACCAGTACTGGATCGACTCGGTTGTCAAACGATACTATGTGCATACAGAAGAATCTGCCTGGCAGCTGCGATCCAAGGGCGTTACGGCCGACAGGATTGATGTGAAGGGAATTCCCATAAAAAAGGAATTCGCCTCACGGGAAGAAAGATCCGCCGTTCGGCGACGCCTCAGCCTTTACCCGGACCGCCTCACCATTCTCATGGTGTGGGGAGGGTTCGGGGTGGGAAAAGCCGAGGAAATGGCGAAAGAGGTGATCGGTATGCTTGAAATCTTTCCGGAGCAGCGGTTCACGTTGCTGATAGTCTGCGGAAGGAATGAAAAACTCCGTCGACGTCTTTCCGAACAATCACCGCTGCCCCATGTCGACACTCATCTGTTTGGCTATGTCGAAAACGTCCACGAACTCATGAGCGCTTCCGATGTTCTCATCTCAAAGGCCGGCGGGCTCACCTCGGCAGAGTCGATGGCGCTCGGAATCCCCATGATCATCGTTGACCCTATTCCAGGGCAAGAAACCCGAAACGCCGAAATGATTGTTGAGTGTCGCGCCGGATGGAAGGCCATGAATATTGCCAACCTGGGTTACAAGGTCAAGAGAATCGTTGAAAAGCCGGAATTGCTCGAGGAAGCGCGGGCGGCAACGTCCTTCCTGGCCCGGCCAACGGCTGCCCGGGATATTCTCAGCGACGTCTATGACACAGTGATCAAAGGAGACGCCAGATGAAAATCAAGCTGAATGGTCTCACGATGAACTATCAGGAACGCGGACTCCCCCAGGGGCTTCCCGTAATCTTCATCCACGGATTTCCTTTCGATCACACGATGTGGGAGTCTCAAATGATGGCACTCCCGCAGGAATACCGGGCGATTTCCTATGACGTGCGGGGGCACGGCCAAAGCGATGTGGCGGATGGTCAGTACTCGATCGAATTCTTTGTGGATGACCTCGTGGACCTGATGGACCATCTCGGGCTTAAAAAAGCTGTTCTCTGCGGATTGTCCATGGGTGGCTACATCGCTCTGCGCGCAACCGAGCGACATCCCAATCGGGTAAAGGCTTTGATCCTTTGTGACACGCGCAGTGAAGCCGACGCGAACGAGGCAAAGGTCAAGCGAGCCAACCAGATAAAAGCGGTCAAGACTGGCGGCGTCAAGCCGTTTGCGGAAGGATTCATCAAGGCCGTGTTTGCGCCGCAGACAATCAAGGAGAACCCTGTCGTTGTCGAATCGATTCGGACCGTCATCGAATCAACATCGCCGCTTGCGATTTGCGGTACCCTGCTCGCTCTTGCCGCCCGCACAGATACCACCGATTCCCTTCCCGCCATCAACGCGCCGACCATGATTCTCGTGGGAGAACACGATGCGCTGACTCCTCCGTCGGCCTCACGTTCTATGCACGAACGAATCCGCAGTTCCTCGCTTCATGTCGTCCCCCACGCCACACATTTGAGCAACCTGGAAAACCGGGCCTTTTTTAACGAAAAGCTCCTTGCCTTTTTAAAATCCGTTCCGAAGCCATGACGGGGCTCCGGACACTCCAGAACGAGGTCATCGGCTGTACCCGCTGCCCGCGTCTCGTACAGTGGAGAACCAGGGTCGCGACGGAAAAGACGAGACGTTTTCAGGACTGGAATTATTGGGGGAAGCCTGTTCCCGGATTCGGCGATGCCAGGGCTCGTTTGCTGATTGTCGGCCTGGCCCCTGCTGCGCATGGCGCCAACCGAACGGGCAGGATGTTTACCGGCGACCGGAGCGGCGATTGGCTGTATCGGGCTCTTCACAAGGCCGGCTTTGCCAGCAAGGCTCATGCCGAGTCCTGCAATGATGGACTCGTACTCAGAGATTGCTACATCACCGCTGCAGTGCGATGCGCTCCCCCGGCGAACAGGCCGACACCACGGGAAATTCAAAACTGCAAGACGTTTTTGATCCGGGAACTCACGCTTCTGCGTCGCGTGCGCGTGATCCTCGGCCTCGGGAGGATCGGCTTTGTTGCGGCATTCAAGGGCTGCCGCGAAGCCGGCCTCACTGCCTCAAAGATCATTCCGCGGTTCGGTCATGGAGTCCGTGTGAGCCTGAACGCGCACCTTACACTCATGGGATCCTTTCATCCCAGCCAGCAAAACACCTTCACGGGAAAACTAACGGAACCGATGTTCGATTCCATATTTCACCAAGCGAGGATTCTTCTCCGTAAAGAACTATGACTGCCAGAACGCTGCGTTCCGCACTTATCATCGGAATGGCTTTCTTTCTTGCCGGACTTTTTCGGCTCAGTGACCTTTCTTTATATACCGACAGCACGCGCTATCTGATCTGGGGAAATTCGTTGGCCCATTTTCAAGGATTCACCGACGCGACCCAGCCTGTTGCCAACCGGTTTGTGATGAATGCTCCGCTCTACCCGTTGATTCTCGCTCCTGTACTGCTCGCGGCTCCGCTTTCTCTCACGGCTGCAAAGGTGTGGACCCTCCTTTGGGGCACGGCGGCGTTGATCCTGTTCTTTGTCTGGCTTCGCCGATCCCATGACGGAACGATTTCCCTCGTCGGCACCCTGATTCTTGGGATGAACGCCCTCTTCTTTGTCACCTCAACCGAGGTCCTGTCCGAAGCGCCGTTTATCGCCTTCAGCATGATACTTCTTCTCTCTTTCGACTCCTATGAGAAAGACCGAGGCAATGCCAGAGCACGATGGCTTTTGTTGATCACCCTCGCTTTGTTATCTCTCCTTCGAGAGGTCGGAGCTGCGTTCGTCATCGCAGCATTGGTCGTCTTCTTTCAAAGGAAAGAAGGGAAGAACCTGGTCATCACAGCGGCTTCGGCGGGAGCCCTTTTCCTCATCTGGACGATACGAAACAACGTGATGATCGAAAGCAACGTGGGAGGCCAGACAGCCAATTTGCAGTACATCATGCAGCACTTTGTCACCGGACCGGACGATTCGCTCATTGCAGAGTTCCTCATACGCGCGTGGCTTAACCTGAAAGGCTATGTGATAAACGTTGGGGCAATGGTTTTCTTTCCGTTTCCCGACAATCTCGTTGCCTCCCCCTCCGCCTTGGCTGACGCCCTCCATTCGGCGATTCACTCGGGCCGAACGGCAATCCTTGTTGGCGTTGTCGCCGCAGCGGCATATGGGATCAGGCTTGATATGCGTGCTTCACCGGCCGGAAAATTTCGTGCGCTCACCATGGTTCTCTTCCTCGTGATCGTTCTTCTCTATCCCGTGCATGACATCAGATTTCTTCTTCCCCTTGTTCCACTGATCCTGTTTTCCATGATTCTGGCTTTCTCTCATGTGCGCGAAAGGGTTCGTCCAAGGACTGCGGTAAACGCGGCTGGCGCCGTCATCGCACTCGGCTTCCTGGTTCCGAATGCCGTTGCGCTGGCCGGGATCCTCAAGACGAACCTGGGGTACCAGACCGCTCCCGCCGAATTCTACCGACCCGTGGGGAACTCCGCGGCCGGAAGATACTTCGGCCAGCCGTGGGGAATTCTCGGGGAGTGGATCAGGGAAAACACTGCCGAAGATGCCGTCATCGCCAGCCCGGCGAAGGAACTCGCCCTATTCATCGGGTCCAGAAAGCTGATGGAAACAAGCCGGGTCCTTCCGGCAACGATCTTTGAGCGCGCCCTCCGGGATCACAACGTGCAGTATCTGGTGACAACGAAGATCTGGAACGATTTCGAAACTTATGAAATCGTGATGCAGGAATCGCGACGGTTGTGGTACTTTCCCGTTGCCTCGTTCGCGAATCTCACGATCTATGAGGTTCGCTCGAAAATCCTGGAGCCTCCGCCGGCACGAATCGACATTGAATTCGACACAACAACGGCGGGCGGACTTCTGCTTGCAGGCAGGCGTGACCTTCAGAACCTTCGATACGAGGCCGCTCTCTATCGGTTCGCCCGGGCGTTTGGCATGCTCCCGGGCCAGCCGGAACTGCATTTTCAGCTTCTGACGGCCCTTTCCATGGTTGGCGACTCGTCTGCAACAATGCGCGTCTACGAGAAGCTTTTCACCGTTCCTCAATCCACGGCGTACACACAGGTTGCCCAATCGCTCTTGGGCACTATGAACCAAATGCTGGCGGCAAGCCGGCAGACCAATGCGTCGCAGTATGCCTTTATGGCCTTTGAAGGGGGACTCTCCTACTGGAGCCTGGGCTTCCCCCGTATGGCTTTTTCAGTGATGCAGAATGTGGTTCGGACGGATTCGACGAACTTCGTCGGCGCACTGTGGGCAACCCATATTGCCAGGCAGATTGGAGATACCGTCGCGTCGAACCAGTTTCTTCAGCGGCTCAAGACCATCGACATCACCGCACAAATTGTCGGCGATTGGGACGCGATCAAGACCATGGAGGAATCGCTCAGGTTGGCAAGGTCTGCAAAGGAACGGACGAGACTTCACACCGGTATCGCGAAAATCTACACAAGGATCGAGTTGTTTGATGAGGCGACCGACGCTCTTGAGCGTGCTCTGGCGACCGATCCCGCGAATGTCGACGTTTTGTTGTCCCTGGCCGATGTTCTCGAAAAGAAACGGGCCCTTTGGGGGGCGTACCGGATGTACTCCGAAATCCTTAAACGTGAACCACACAACTCGTTCGCGCAAGAGAGGCTCGATTCCCTTGCGATTGACCTTTAGCCAATCTTGGGCTATATTTTTCATATCCAATGAACGAACATCCGATCCTGTCTGTCACACAGCAGAGCCAGTCTGAGCAGATCAGAAGGTTCCGCCGCCTTCGGATGAAGGAATCGCTCCGCACCATGGTGCGAGAGACCGAGCTTGCGGTCACCGACCTGATTGATCCTCTGTTCATCGTTCCGGGCAAGAAAGTGCGCAAGGAAATCCGATCGATGCCTGGCGTCTTCCAGCTCTCGATCGATGAAGCTGTTCGGGAAGCTGCCCGGGTTAAAGAACTCGGAATTCCTGCCGTAATCCTGTTCGGCATTCCGGAACACAAGGATGAGGTTGGAAGCGAGGCGTACGACGAAGCGGGGATTGTGCAAATGGCTGTTCGTTCGATCAAGAAGGAAGTTCCAGAATTGGTCGTCATCACCGATGTCTGCTTGTGCGAATATACTTCTCACGGTCATTGCGGAATCGTGCGGGACGGAATCATCGTCAACGATGAGTCGGTTGCCCTCCTGGCAAAGGAAGCTCTGACACATGTCCGGGCCGGAGCTGACATGGTTGCTCCGTCTGACATGTTTGACGGCCGCGTCAAGGCAATCAGAGCGGCCCTGGATGAAGACGGCTTTCTGGATACTCCCATCATGTCTTACGCGGCAAAATACGCTTCCGGCTTTTACGGGCCTTTCCGTGATGCAGCCGAAAGTGCGCCCCAGTTCGGCGACCGGCGGTCCCATCAAATGGACCCGGCCAACTCCAACGAGGCTCTCCATGAAGTTGAGCAGGACATTCGCGAAGGGGCCGATATCGTCATGGTCAAGCCTGCCCTCTCTTATCTGGATGTCATCAGGCGGGTGAAGGATCGCTTCCAAATGCCGACCGCCGCGTACAATGTCAGCGGGGAGTATGCGATGGTGAAAGCCGCAGGCCGCAATGGGTGGATCGATGAGCCGCGCGTAATGATGGAGCTTCTGACAAGCATCAAAAGAGCCGGAGCCGATTTGATCCTCACGTACTTCGCCAAGGACGCAGCGGGCCTCCTGCGACGGTAATCCGCCTGACCGATGAGAGTCCTTGTCCCTGTTGCCGGTCTTGTTCTCTTTCTTTCTTCCCCCCTGCTTTCCCAATGTTCAGATGCGGGTGTGTGTTCAATCGGCCCTCGGACGCTCGAACCCGGGCATTCTGTTTCTGCACACTACACCTTTGGCTCCAGCGGATCTCCTGACGATCTCACGGTTCATACAGTCGATGTGAGCGGATCTTTTCGCATCCTCGAAAACTCCCGGCTCTCGGTGAAACTCCCCTACAGCGCCCAGTCCGGACCTCTCGGCTCGGTGCAGGGGATTGGAGACGTGACGATCCTTTGGGATCAACTCGTTTTTCCCGACGAACCGTTCACCGTCCGGATTACGGCAGGCGGAAAGATCGCCACAGGTTCCGTCAAAAATGGAAATCTGCCCCAGGCCTATCAAAGCGGACTTGGTACCAACGATGTCCTTGTCGGTGTGAGCGTCGAGCGCAACCTATGGAACGCATCGATTGCCTATCAGATCTCCAGAGGGAGAAGCGACAATCCTCGCGATCGCCTGAGGCGAGGCGATGATATGCTCCTCCGCGCGGGCTACGCGGTGCAATTTGATGCCTGGAATGCCGGCGCAGAAGTCCTGCTTATCCGACGCCTAAGAGAGTCGAGCATCCTCGATTCGGTGCTCGGACAGCCTGAATCATTCGTCAACATCCGCGGGAGCGACCAGACGCAAATCAATCTTCTGGCAAGAGCGGGTCTGCCCGTTTCAGAGAGCATCGAACTCCGCGCCGTCACGGCAATCCCCCTTCTTCAACGAAAGAACAATATCGACGGCCTCAAGAGGGCGCTCACTCTTTCGGCCGGACTCGCTTATTCCTTTTGACCCCATGAGAAACGTCCTCGTGACCGGCGGCACGGGATTCATTGGATCGAACCTCGCTGCCGCTCTCGTACGGGAAGGCCACAACGTTCGCATCCTGAGACGGGCCTCCTCCGATCTTCGAGCCACCGGGAGCATCGACGCGGACTACATCATCGGAGATGTCAGGGATCCGGATTCCGTCCGCAAGGCGATCAAAGGATGCGATACAGTGTTCCATGTTGCGGCCCTCGTTTCGTATTGGAAACGGCGCCGGCAGGAATTGTACGATATCAATGTCGGTGGGACTGCAAATATTGTTCAGGCCTGTCTTGAGTATGGAATCGAAAAGATGGTGCATACAAGCTCCGTCGCCGCCGTTGGTTTCGCCGGCAATCGCGTCCTGGCGAATGAGTTAACCGAATTCAACTGGGACGCGCATGATGTTGGGTACAGAATTTCGAAGTCCCGGGCCGAACGGGAGGTCTTGAGGGGCGTAGAACGGGGACTCCCAGCCGTCATCGTCAACCCGTCGGTCGTGGTCGGAGAGCGGGATCTTCATTTCAACGGAGGACAAATCATCCGTGACGTCTACCGGAAGCGCATCTTCTACGACGTTCGCGGCGGATTCAGCATCGTGTACGTCGGAGATGTCGTAAAGGGACATCTCGAAGCCGCACGCCGGGGGCGCATCGGTCAACGATACATCCTTTCAGGAGAAAACCTGACCCACAGGGAGATCCTGTCAATCACGGCCGACGTTGTAGGTGGATTCAAACCCTTGTTCCGACTTCCCCTTTGGATGACCAAAGGATTGGCCGCAGCCTCCGAATCCTTCGGGAACCTCGCCAACAGGAAACCCTGGATCACAAGAGAGTTGGTCGCGGGGATCGGGCTTACTGTCTGGTTTTCCTGTGAAAAAGCAAAACGCGAACTGAATTATTCTGTCACGCCATTCCGAACCGCCGTTCGGCGCACATTCGAGTGGTACAGGAACGAACAGATGCTCTGACCGCCTTCATGAAAACATCACGATCGAAAAAACTCTTCGCCAAGTCCCAGAAACTTCTTCCCGGGGGCGTCAACTCGCCCGTGCGCGCCTTCAAATCGGTCGACCGAGACCCCCTTTTTATCGCCCGGGCCAAGGGTCCGTCCGTCTGGGATGTAGACGGAAATCGGTTTATCGACTATGTCGGATCGTGGGGACCGATGATTCTTGGACACGCTCATGCCGGGATACTTCGAGCTGTCCGGCAGGCGGCTGAAAAAGGAACGAGCTTTGGAGCTCCCACGGAGCGCGAAACTCTCCTGGCGGAGCTGATTACGAAGGTTGTTCCGTCCATTGAAATCGTGCGGATGGTAAATTCCGGAACCGAAGCAACCATGAGCGCCATTCGCCTTGCGCGTGCATTCACCGGAAAGGAAAAGATTATCAAGTTCGAAGGTTGTTACCACGGCCATGCCGATTCTTTCCTGATTAAGGCGGGCTCGGGAGCCCTCACGTTAGGGACACCTGACAGCCCAGGCGTCCCTGCGGCAACCGCCTCGGGAACGCTGAGCGCTCCATTCAACGACCTCGCGTCAGTTCAGCAGCTCGTCGATCAGTGGAAGGGCGAAGTTGCAGCTCTGATTGTTGAACCGGTCGCGGGCAACATGGGTTGTGTCCCACCCGGAGCCGGATTTCTGCAGGGGTTGAGGGATCTGTGCAGCAGGGAACATATCGTTCTGATCTTCGACGAAGTGATGACGGGATTTCGCGTGGCTCCGGGAGGAGCTCAGGAGTTATACAGCGTGCGGCCCGATCTCACAACGCTTGGGAAGATCATCGGCGGCGGGCTGCCCGTCGGAGCTTACGGAGGAAAGAAGGAAATCATGAATCTTGTATCCCCGTCGGGACCTGTCTACCAGGCAGGCACGTTGTCGGGCAACCCGCTGGCAATGGCTGCCGGTCATGAAATGCTGAGAACACTTTCGAAATCAAAATCCATTTATAAGAAACTCGAGTTTTTGGGGAAGATCCTTGAAGAGGGAATGAACGATCATCTGAGGAAGGTCGGCCTGCCCTACTGCCTGAACCGTGTCGGGTCGATGTTCACTCTCTTCTTCACCGAGAGGGAAGTCGTCGACTTCGGATCGGCGAAGTCGTCGGATACAAAGCGATTCGCAGCGTATTTCAATCGGATGCTCGAACAGGGGGTCTATCTTCCGCCATCGCAATTCGAAGCCGCTTTCATCTCCGCAGCTCACACGGAGAAAGATCTGGAGCGGACCATCACAGCGTTCAAGAAGGCCGTCATGCCCGTCGGTTAAAACCGACGGCTCGATTCTGGCGAATCCCCCAAAAGACGGGGATTTTTTTGTTCCCTAGACAACAACATTGTAGAGTCCGGTCCGCGACCGGACACGAAGGCTTGTGAGGTCCGATTACGAATCGGACTCTACAAGGCGTCGGATTTGAGCCAAAGGCTCATTCCCGCCAGCCTAAGTCCGGGCCTGATGGAGGCGGGCTGGCGCCTCTGGCGAATATCCGATGCCGTGCCTCCGGCACAGCCGCGCTTTGGAACTCCGTGCTTCGCCTTCCGATGCTCCCAAAGGAACAAAAGCAAAGGCCATGCTGATCGCTCAAGATGGCCTTTTGTACACGATAGTTTCTGAAAACCGTTACCGGACTTCTCCCTGTAATGCCGGGGACGACGCCGTCCGGGCGCCGAAAATCCCCCCGGGCGTGGTTACTGTGATGGTCACCGAAAACGGATAGGGCGGCGGGCCTGTTGGAGTGGCATTGGGATCTTTTGAGATGTTGACGCTGAAAGATGTCCAGAACGAAGACTGGGTATCTGGGATGGTATTACTAGGCGAGACTCTGGAAACAACTGCAGGTGCACCGCCGGTCACTTCGACGGCAATTGTGCTTCCACCCGCTACAGGGTTGAGATTTAGGTCATATACCGTGAAGGTTATTGTCGCCTGGGTTGTGGAATCGACCACGATGGGCGGACCCGGGGAACTCGTGATCGCAATAATCGGATCGGCCGAAAAGAGATGAGGGATGGAATCCAGGACCTGAACTCCGTTTTCCCCGAGCGTTCGTGCAGTGACCTGACCGAAGCCATCCGGCGAGAAAGGGTTTCCTGAAATTATGGTAACTGTGGCAAATCCTTGCACGTTAGTTTGTCCCGAGTTGGTCGTAATCACGCCCTGGGTCGTCGTGAAGTACACGGCCGTTCCCGGCTGTACCGGATTCCCGAACCTGTCTCCAACCAGAACCGTAATCCCGCCTGTGCCTCCGATGTATCCATAACCAAAGACATTTCTTGGATTTGCTCCAAGGGAGAAATGTGCCTGATCCGGTAGGCCTCCGTGAATGAGTATCCGCACAGGGCTTGAAACAACCTGCTGGCCGTCGGTATCCCGAGTCAGCGAAGCGGTGAGTTGAAGTGTCCCGGCAATTGTTCCACTGTTCACAACGGTTGCAGCGCGGCCTGCTGAATTTGTGAAGGCCGACGTCGGAGAAACATATGCGCCGCCCGCTACAGGGACTCCCGTAATCGAAAAGTTGATCGTGTCTGCCACGGCGGATGTGATGGGAAAGCCAAGCGAGTCCCGGGCCTCGAATGTGAGAATAGCGCTCTCGGTTCCGCCCACCCCATAGATTGCCAGCTGGACACTCCCACTGACGTACGCAATCGTATTTGCGTAGCCGCTTCCCGGCGCCGGGGGCGGAAGAATTGTCGTGGTATCCCGTTGGAGCTGAAAATCCTGCGTCTGAGATGCGCCGGGAACCAGTGAGACAACTCTACTAGCGGACCGATATCCGCTCTTGCTTAAGTTCATGGTACCGGAGGCCGCATTACTGTCGGGGAGATCTATCGTAAAGTTGTACGACCCGTCGTTTGCCGAAGTTGTATTATAGGTTTGACTGGCAGTTGTCAACCCAATCGCTACCGCGGACAGCGGGAGAGCGGTCCCCTGTTCGGAAACTACGCCCGTAACGATTGCGGTGGTCGGAGTCGCCCCCAGCGGACCCGTCGGTTCGTCCTTCTTGCAGCTCAGAAGGACAATCAGGACAAGAGGCACCACTTTGGTCAGAGCTCTCAGCGTGAAATTCATATCTCGTTCCCTTCGATGAATTCGTACAGGAAACAATTTCCTCATTGCAGCGAAGTTTCTCTGTGACACCCGTCAATCCTTCCCGCTTTGCGAGCGTTTCTTGATGTCTAGTCGCCCTTCTTTCAGGCGTTCTTCAATCACATTCCGGGCTTTTTGGGTGACCCGTTCCTCCAGCGTCGGTACAAGGTCAGCCCTTAAAAGTACGATCAGTTCCTTTTTGGTCACCTGCTGCCGGTCGTATCCGAAAATGTACCGAAGACCTAACACCCACCAGGGGAGATCTTTGAGGATCGGAATCCCTTCCCTCACAATGTTCTCATCGTTGAGAAAAAGTCCTCCTACATAGTTTTCTTCCCCATTCAGAAGAAGAAGCTTGCTCTCTGCTTTGGTTTTGTTGATACGCGACGTCGCAGGGTCGATCAACGAGCTCCGTTCGACCGAAAGGGAGATGTCAATGAAATCCATTCCGTCATAGGTATAAACCGTGGGGGTCACCTCAAGGATCGTCCCGGTGCTGACAAATGTCTCGGTAATGTCCCCCGAAATTGTCCGTTGTTTCACAGAAAAATCTTCGCCAACCTGAACCCTTCCTTTGATCCCCGACCGAACTGAGACCTGTGGGCGGGCTATTACTTCACCAATGGCATTGGACTCGAATATTTTCAGCGCCGAGGTTATATCCACCTCCAGCTGGCCCTGCGCTGTGCTCGCTGTGACGCCGAAAATGTCGCTGCTCACCCGGCCCGAGCCCTGAAATTCAACCCCCAAATTCCAGTCGGTCGCACTCGACCGGAAAATCGAGAAGCTGATTCCGGACTCACGGAGCTTTGAAGTGTTGATCTCGAGGAAGATCGCCGAAATCGTTACCTCACGCTCCTTCGCGAGGGCTGCTGCAGAGTCGGCTGCAGTAAGCGTCGGGAATCCCGTGATGGGCTGAACAGGACGCACTCCGGTCTCCGGCACTGGTTGCTGCGGTGTTGGTTCAACTCCCGGTGGCGTTCCCAGAGGAACTCCCTGCGGGGTCACAAGCTGGAAATAGTCCGGCAGTTCCCGGTACCAAATCCCGTTGGAACGAAGAATAGTCTCCAGGGCGGTTCGCCACGGCATCTCGATAATGTCCACGCCGATTTTCTTTCCCGTGAAATATTCTCCCGCAAAGACGATGGGCTTGTTGGTCAGCTTTTTGGACAATTCGCTGAGGGAAAGGAGCGCCTGCTCAACATCCATGTCGCTCTTGAACGAAACGATTTCCTGAGGATCGATGCCGACTTTCCCCCGCTCCGCCCGCCTCAGAAGCATTTCGTCCCGAACCTGCGCATCGACGTCGGTAACAAAGATCAGAACGCAGAGGCACGCAATCATCATTCGTAAGTTCATAACTACCTCTTTAGGTTTATCTCCGCCCAAACTGAATTTGCTTTTCGACCTTGCGGATGATTCCGCCCTCGTCGAGGATGAATTCGATCCTGCTCTCCTGCGGGACAATCTTACTGACATATCCGCGCCAGACACGGTCTCCCAAATGAAGAACCTGCAGCTCGTTTTCGTACAGGATAAACGCCTTTCCGGGTAACACAGCCTTTAAGTCGACATTATCGGCGTTGATCACGCCCACGGGGGCGTTCGACGCCAACGCCTGCAGAATCAGCGGGTTGAATGGATCAAACGGGGCACGGGCCAGCCCAAGTGCTTTTGCCGCCAGGGAACTCGCCAGCTCGGGAATTTTGGAGTAGTAGGCGTGTAATTCCATTGTAAAGGCAATCCACTTCTTTGTCTCGTTCGTCTCCGGATCCACCTGCTCCTGCTGTTGGAGGTTCAACGTGTTGATCTTGTATAGTTTCTTCCCGTTTTCGAGATAATAAACAAACTTGTAGAGATTACTAAATGGGGCCTCGCCGTCCTGGAGAAGATAGATATTATATCCCCACCTCGCGAAATCGCGGGGCCCGCCGTAGATCATGTTGAACGTCAGAAACCCGGCTTCGTCGATTCCACGGCTCATGTACGCGTACGTCTGCGAAGTGATATCGGTCGGCGGAATTTCCTTGCTGCGCGAGTCGTATTTCCGCTTGACGTCAAAATACTGCTCCGTGAGCGTCTTCACCTGTTCGATGAGGAAGGGCAACTCCTGAAGCTCACGCTCCAGACTTCGAATGTCCCGCACGGCGGTGTCCAACTGGCGGGGCTGAATAAAGAACCAATAGACGAACCCGCCGCCCGAAATCAGCAGGAAGAAGACACCCAGAACAACCGTATTGCGAAGTTTAAACGACATGAGGTCTCCTTAGTCCTTCGATTCACAAAGCCGACAACGAATTTGTTCACTCAGGACTAAGTGCTGAGTGAGCAATTTCCCGAATGTTCCGCCACTTATACGTTACCGGAATTGCGAACCGAAGCACTTAGCGCCCGGCCACTGGTCGCGGCGGAACTGCAAACTGGGCCCTATCGATCTGGTCAACCTGCAAATCGAACTCGTACACAATCTTCTCCCGGATCGTTCTCGTGCGAACCGCCTTCAGGGTCGCTTTTTCGAACAAGCTTGCCAGGCGCGGGATCCGTGTCCGGTAGATCGACCGTCCACTGATCACAAGCGCGGTAGGATTCCCCGCGTCCTGCTGAATCTGATAAATCCAGAGAGAATTCAGGTCTTCGACACTGTTGGAAAGATAATGAAGAATCCGGCTCCAGCGATCGCCGCCCGGCGCGATTGAATCGTACACCTGCGCAGCCGTCGAAAACCGCGCGATGCCGGCCGTCAGCGTGTCCCTCTGCTGCCGCAAAACAACAAGGTCGCTGAACTCGGTCTGCCGCCTCTTCAGCAACTCCTGGGCCGCTCTGATTTCCTGGTTTCTCGAAATGATGGAAGTGTAAAAGAACACGATGGAAACCATGCTGAGGACAGCCAACAGCCACCCATGCCAGGCCAGCTTGAAAGCCTTCTGCTCTTCAAGAATCGAAGTCGGGATCAGGTTAACATCGTAAAAACCCGGATGCGCGGGCTGGAGCAATCTCCATGCCGTTGCAAGCGGAACGGAGTATTCCGAAAGGGCCTCGCCCACCGATTCCTCGAACATGCTGAGGTCAAGCTCGCTCGAAGTCAGGTATTCTACGGCCGAACTGCTAAACTGAGGAGCCAGCGCCTCGCGCAGGTTCACCTTGTGCCCGTCGCCTGCCAGCAGGATGCGGTCGATCCGCGCAAGGGCTATGTTATCCTGCTCCAGGAGAATACGACTGTAGAGCGTATTTTCGATGTTCGGGGAGTTATATCCTTCGCTGATCACGGGGGCAAAATGCAGATAGTTGCCCCCCTGCATAAAGATGAGACGCGTAAACTCGTTGCCGACGTACGCGATAACGGAAATCTCTCCCTCTTGGAGCTGATAGCTGGCCCGGACGAAATTCATCAGCGCAACATCCGCACTGTCGATGATGCGGAGGTTGGGCAAACGGTTCCCTATGAACGGTTTGATTTCGAGGAGAACGTCGTACAACTTGAGTCCGTCTTCGCGCGTGACGGAGAGCAATCCCCCGGTGGATGTGGGGATCATGTCGAGGCCGTCGAGGGCAGGAGGCGCCGAGCGCATCGACGACAATTCCTGCACAAGCTGTTTTTTCAGCTTGAGACCTTTCAGTCCGAAGTCGGTTTCGAATTCATGGTAGGTGACTGCCGGCTCACTCAGGGTAAAGGCGAGGTCGTATTTGGTGGGTGGGATGTCTCCTATGGTGGCCAGGAGAACGGATGCGTTCGTGTTGCCTTCTCCGCCCCCCGCTTCCGTAGGCGGAGGAGCGGCGAATGTCTCTGTTCCCAAATCCCCGAAACCTGCTGCTTCTTCCGGCTCAACGCCGGCGGCCGCTTTTTCTTCAAACTTCTGAACCAGCGCGACCGTTTTGAAATCTCTCAACTGAACTGTGCTGCCCCTGAGGGAAAGCTGGACATACTTGAGTTCGAGGCCATCGACAAACAGGGCAACCGCCGTTTTGCCTTGGCCGGCCTGGTATGGCATTTACTGTTGAGCCCTCTGTCGTGATCGGATGTGGTGACAGTGTACCATCAAGCCTCCGCCGCGCCCTGCACTTGCAGGAGCTGCTGAATCCGGCGTTTGTTATTTGCGTAGTTGAGCGCGTTCTCGAGCGAAATTCTCTTTCCCATGTACAGCCGCTTCAGGTCCTGCTCCATGGTGATCATTCCGAGCTCGGATCCCTCCGATATCATCTGATAGATTTCACTCGTGTTATTATTCTTGATCGCCGCCCGCACCGAGGGCGCACCAAGAAGAACCTCACGGGCGAGAACGCGTTTCCCGTCGAGACTGGGGACAAGTTTCTGGGAAAGGACACAGCGAACCGTGTCCGCCAGACGGTTTCTCACACGTTCTTGTTCGATCGGCGGAGTTTCACCGATAATCCTGTCAATACTCTCCACCGCCGACGCCGTGTGGAGCGTCGAGAACACCTTATGCCCCGAGTCGGTGATTTCCAGGGCAGTCAGAATCGTTTCAGGGTCGCGGAGCTCACCGATCATGATGATGTCCGGATCCTGGCGCAGCGCCTGGATAGCTCCCTCTTTGAAGGAAAGGACATCTCTTCCTACTTCACGGTGACGGATAATGCAGCGGTCCGACTTGTGAACATATTCGATCGGAGAAGCAATGATGACGATATGGCCGTCAACACTGTGGTTGTTCGCATCGATAATCGAATCAAGTGTCGAGCTTTTGCCAGAACCAGTGATACCGGTGACGAGACAGAGTCCCTCTTTCGTATGGGCCAGGCTCAGGACTTTCAGAACATTCGCGTGGAGATCAAGTCCTTTGATTGAGCGGACCGAATTGTTGATGGCGCGCATGTTGAGCGCCAGTTGGTCCAGATCGAAGTACGCATCGGCGCGAAACCGCCGGAATTCCCCGCCTTCCTGAAAAAGCATATGCGAAAAATCAAGATTCCTGTTTTCATAGAGAAAACTTCTCTGCCGGTCCCCGATCACGCTCTGAATCAAAACGTTCATGTCGTCCGGGGAATACTTGCCAAAAGTCGGATCCGGCTTCTTGTTTCCGAACACTCTGTACCATACATAACCCTGGGAGCCGTACCCCCCCATATCGATATCCGACGCGCTGTTCGCGAACATCCGGCCGAGGAAATGGTTGATCGTATTCCTCAGTTTTTCTTTCTGCCCTTCATCCATTCGGCCCAGAATATCGCCAATCATCATCTGGCGTTCGAGGCCCAGGACGGTCTTAGGCAGTTGCGCCGTCGAGTCGTTGAGGATTTTCCTCGCCTCGGCGAGAACCGGAGAGTGGTCAAGGGGCGCGGCGGGAGCTTGCACGGAGGGGTTTTTTGGGGGTGCTGCCGCTTGGGCTTTCTGATCCTGAGCTTGCACAGCCATTACAGCCTCCAAAAGGCGTTTGACAGTGGGGGAATTAAGAAACAGCTCACTTCCACATGAGCCCGATAATAAGAAACTACAGGCGAAAATGCAACTCCCTTAAAGGAAAAAATGCGACGGATTGTGCTTTTCCAATGATTTCAACCCTGAACCCCATGTGGAAGTCCGGTTTCTCCCTGCGCCGCCAGATAGAAGTCCGATTTCTCCCCGTGCCGCCAGGTAGAAGTCCGATTTCTCCCCGCGCCGTCTATAGGAGAAATCGGACTTCTACCCTCGCCAAAAAAAATGCCACCTTCTGGGAGATGGCATTACGAGATAACGAACTGACGAAATAACCAATCAACGAATTGACAAAGCGACGAATCACAGCGAAGATTTGAACGGTTTTCTGTCAGCGCCTCACCGGCCGGTCATCTCAGCCCTTACCCTTCACCCTTCACCACGCTCTTATTTGACAAAGAGCATCTTCCTCATGACCGACTGCCCGCCGGACTCCAGGCGCGAGACGTAGACTCCGGTCGGAAGAGCCGATGCGTCGAACGTTGCCCGATAGAGTCTTCCTGCGACCGCTTCTCCTTCGAAGAGAACGGCGACTTCCTGGCCGAGCATGTTATAGACCCTCAGGACGGCGCGGCCGTCTTCAGGAACGGTGAAGGAAATATTCGTCGTTGGATTAAACGGATTCGGGTAGTTAGGCTCAAGTGCAAGCTCCTGAGGAGCGAGACCGACTTCGACCTCCGCTGCAGAGTAGTACGTGTATGCTCCGCTGAAATCGATTTGCTTGATGCGGTACGCGTAGCGACCGGGCCAGAGGTCTGAATCAACGAATGAATATTCGCGGGGATCGGTTGTGGTGCCCGCTCCCTGAACAAATCCCACACGCGCCCATCCCTCTTGCTCCTCCGCCCCCACGCTCCTCCGCTCAATCTCAAAGCCGTAGTTGTTCAGCTCAGTGGCAGTCGACCATCTGAGCTCAACACCGGAGCGGCTGGAGGTAGCAGCAAAGTTGGCAAGTTGGACGGGGAGAGGGGCCTCATCCCATGACGTTGCAACCCGTATTCCTGCAATCGTCGCTGACACTCCACTCGAAGCAACGAAAACAACACTGCCAATATTCGCTGGATCCGTGGCAAGAGGATCGTCTGACTGAATTGTAGGAGGTGGCTCAGCCCCAGGCAAGTTGGGATTTACCCAAACTCTCACCGTATCGTTGCTACCTCCCGCAACAACCTCATATGAAACGACCAACAATATCGTTCCCATTGCAGTACTTGAAGAATAGTTGCTTAGCACAGAGTTAAACGTCTTTCTTATCGCAAACTGAGCATCTCCTGTCCCGTCATCCCTAACATGAAGATCTGCATTAAATGAATTACCATCTATTGGATCTTCATCAAAATGAGCAAATGCGACGCCGGTTGTTGGGGCAGCCGAAAGATCGATCAAAAACGAAAGATACACCTTCCCCGAGTAT
>JACPLA010000085.1 GCA_016186715.1 Ignavibacteriales bacterium
GGACGAGGCATTGGCTCTTCCCACGGAGGAATCGGTCCGGCTGGCATTGCGGACTCAACAGGTCATCGCTTATGAATCAGGGGTGGCCGATACGATTGACCCCCTTTGTGGATCGTACTTTGTCGAATCGTTGACAAACGAGATCGAAAACCGCGTGCGGGAATATCTGGAGAAAATCGACGGTCTGGGGGGAGCGGTGAAAGCAATTGAAAAACAGTTCTATCAGACCGAGATCATGCGCAGCGCATATGAGTACCAGAAGGCCATCGAAGAGAAGGAAAAGATCATTGTCGGTGTGAATGAATTTCAGACTGAGGAAGAGGCTCCTGCGACGATCTTGCGAATTGATGAAAGTATCAGGACGAAACAAATGGAGAGGCTGCGCTCAGTGAGGCAATCAAGAGACAGTGCCGCGGTCTCAAGGGCCCTGAATGAGTTAGCCAGGGCAGCCGAAACAAACGAAAATGTTATTCCTTCTATCCTTGCTGCTGTTGAAGGTTACGCCACCGTTGGCGAGATCTCGGATACGCTGCGAAAAGTCTGGGGGGAATACGCATAGGCGACGGTGAGCAGAAAGCTTCTGATTGTGTATCAACCTGTTTTGAGAATCGGTTATTCTTTGCGAGTGCTTGGTATCACACGGAATATGTTCGATTTCCTCTAAGTTTGTTTTATGAGTTTCAGACGACGCCCGAGCCCCCCCAACTGATTGGGTCATTTGGTTGTAGTACAAAAAAACGCCGCTCCAGCCTTTTTGAATAACCTGTAAGGTATCCTCATGAAAAACTTTGCGACAATTGCAGCCGCGGGGGCTTTTCTTTTCCTCGTAAGTACCACCTCGGTGGCCCAGGTTCCCCGGGTGCTTTCTTATCAGGGTGTTCTGACAGACACGACTGGAGCCCCGAAGCCGGATGGAGACTACACGTTTGTCTTCCGATTGTATCGTTCGGAAAGTGGAGGATCGGTGCTTTGGGCGGAGGCAAAGACATTGCCAGTGATAAGAGGATTGTTCAGCACCCTGTTGGGGGACCAAACGGCATTCCCGGATTCGGTAACGTTTCGCGAAGCGTATTGGTTAGGCCTTGAAGTAGGCGGGCAGGAACTTTCGCCCCGAATCAGACTTGGCTCGGTGGGGTACTCATTGCACGCGATCAGAACTGACACCGCGACATTTGCTTTGAATGCCCTTGGTATTCAAAGGCCTGTGAATCCGGCAATTACGACAGCGGAAATAACGGACGCGGCGATCACACAAGCGAAATTGGCAGATAATGCAGTCACAAGCGCGAAAGTGGCGAATAAGTCACTGCAACGAGTCGACGTTGCGGATGACTTCAAGGCTCCGCGGGCGGACACGGCTGATGTGGCCCTCATGGCGGTGCTTCAAGATACCTCGGTGGGTACATCCCAGTTGGAAGACGGGGCGGTGACTGAGGCCAAACTTGCGCCCGGATCGGTAACGAGCGAGAAAATTGCAGATCAAACGATACAACGAGCCGATGTCGCGAATGACTTCAAGGCTCCGAAAGCAGACACCGCGGACTTTGCTCTTGCTCTGGGAAACAATTCGGTCACAACCGCCGAAATTGTTGACGGTACCATTACCTCGGCCGACGTCGCGGGAGACTTCAGGGCGCCTGTCGCCGACAGCGCAGTCGTGGCAGGCAACGTTTCTTCCGTGGCAAACCTCGTTGTGGCTTCTGTCTCAGGAGACGGAGGAGGGCTGACAAATCTTCATGCTGCCAACCTTGCCCAGGGAACAGTCCCCTCAGGTAGAATCTCGGGAACATATGCGGGACAGGTGGCCTATTCCGACACGTTAAAGCAATTCAGAGGAGTCTTTACCGGCGATGGTTCCGGGCTCACGGGTGTGAGCGTGAGCGGAACAGCCGGGGGCGACCTCTCCGGGACATATCCCAATCCAACGATCGCCGATACCGCGGTGATCACTTCAAAAATCCGCGATAATCACGTAACCGATGTAAAAATCGTCTCGCTCAGCGCGTCGAAACTGACGGGCGCACTCCCCGCGCTCGACGGCTCGGCACTCACGAATGTGGACGCGGCGACTTTGGAAGGGAGTTCCCTTTCCGATCTGAGCACGATGTTTGCAGCGAGCTCACATGATCATCAGCTGGATAACCTCTCGGGAACGCTTTCAATCATAAAAGGGGGGACCGGATCGACAACGAGAAACTTCATCTATTTGAATCAAGACGATACGGTGGGAGGGACTAAGATCTTCGCACCGACGACAAACGTGACGGGTCTGATTGCCCGGAGGTATTCGGATTTGCCCGAGTTCGGCCCCGATATCTTCGCGGCGCAGAGCCAAAGCGGAGCAGATTTGTTTCGGATCGATTTTCTTGGAATCGCCCGCGGCGATGGGAGCGGCTTGACGAATCTTGATGCCTCCGAGCTCGTCGGGACAATTCCTGAGGGGTCAATCCCGGCGATGTATGCGAGTGCAGTGACGTTCTCCAACTCTTCAAATTCCTTTGCGGGCAGCTTCCAAGGATCAGTATCTGCCGCGACGTTCGAGATGGCGGTGCGAACCACATCATCAGATATTACCGCGGATGCAGAACCGCTCATCTTTGTTGACGTAAGTGACGGGAGCAGGACGGTGACATTACCGCTGGCGTCCGCATCGAAAGGAAAAATCTATCAGATCAAACTCGCTAAGAAAGACAGTCTTAGTCTCAATTCGCTGATCATTGCCACGTCTGGAAGCGATTTGATTGAAGGACTAACCAGCATCACCCTGGGTTCGCTGTTTGATTTTGCGGTTCTCGTTAGCGACGGAAATAGTTGGTTTATCCTCTCTCGCCTTATCGAAACTCCGAGTTGAGGTTAGACTCAGTCGGCTGGAAAAACATGAATCGTTCCTGTTGATTTGATTAAAGGGAAATTGAAATGCCTCGCAAAGCGTGGTTTTTCATCATTCAGATCCTCTTCTTCCTGGCAGTACGGCATGCTCATGCTCAAAATACCGCAGTTCCATGGTCCGGCTTTGCTGTCGGAACCGGCATTGTCACGGGCTCGAACACCTTCTCGGCTGCCTCCGTTGGCGAAGGATTCACTGGCGCTGCCAAAGCTGTGGAGTTCCAGGTTGGAAGCGGATTCCTGGCCGGATTGGCAAGCCAATCGGGAATCACGTCGGTTCAAGATGAGCAGGCGCTTCCCCTCACCTTCGAACTCTATCAGAACTATCCCAATCCTTTTAATCCCTCCACTACGATCACCTACGATATTCCGGAGTTGAGCAGGGTAACGATTCGCCTCTTCAATCTGCTGGGTCAGCTTGTCGCAACGATCACAGATGGCGAACAACCGCCCGGCCAATATCGCATCGTCTGGAAAGGACAAAATGACACAGGGGTGCAGGTATCATCCGGTGTGTATTTCTACCGCATCCATGCAAGAAAGACCGTTGGAGATCGGAAAGAGTTTATTCAAACAAAAAAACTCGTCCTACTGAAATAGTTCAAAACATTTCACTTTTCACCCTTCGACCCTTCGGCTTCGCTCAGGGTCGAACCTTGATTGCGTCGAAAGGTTCGACAGGCCCTTCGGTCTTGAGACCCTCGGTCTGCGCCGGGTTCCAAGACTCAGGGTCGAAAGACTCAGGGTGATGGTGAGCCCGTCGAACCATGATGGTGAGCCCGTCGAACCATCACTTTTCACATCTCATTTCTTCCCCTCTCTCCCGTGCCCCCACGCTCCGTTGTTCTCTTTCACAACTCTTCACCCTTCACCCTTTGCTCTTTACCATTTACGCATTACTCTCTACCCTTCACACCTCTCATCCCCTACCTTCCCAGCCGTCTTTTTCCTATATTCTTTTGTGCGCATTTCAAAAAGCGAACTGAAATACCTTCGCTCACTCTCGCAGAAGAAAACCCGTCAGACTGAAAAGAGGTTCATCCTCGAGGGGTGGCGGGCATTGAAGGAAGCGGTAAATTCCTCTGTACGCATCGACCTTGTGGGAGCTCTTTCACGATACCTTGAAGACGGCGATTATGCTGGGATCCTCGGCGAGGCGAAGAAAAGAAACGTCCCGATCAAGGAGCTCAGCGAGACGGAGCTGGGTCAGATCTCGGAAACGGTCCACGCCCAGGGGGTCATCGCCGTTGTGCATCAGGCAAACGTGACGCTCTCGGATCGCCTGATCGCCAACGCACGCACTGTGGTGGCGGCGGATGCCGTGAACGATCCCGGCAACCTGGGTTCCCTCATCAGGACTGCGGATTGGTTTGGTGTCGATCTGCTGCTTCTGGGCAAGGGATGCGTTGAATTGTATAACGATAAAGTGGTCAGGTCGACCGTCGGCTCTCTGTTCCATGTTTCCGCTGTTGAAGGGGTCGAACTTCCAGTTGCGCTTGGGGATCTGAAAAGGCAAGGATTTGAAATTGTCGCTCTCTCCGCGGATGGGAGGTCGGAATACAGTCAAATCCGACGGGATGGAAAGATGGTCCTGGTGGTCGGGAGCGAAGCACACGGTGTCAGCAAAGGGGTGAAATCTTCTGCAGACGTGATCGTCAGAATTCCGAGATTCGGCCGTGCAGAATCCCTGAATGTCAGCGTAGCATGCGGAATCGTCATGGCGCATGTCAAGATGAGGTGAACTTCAACATTCATTGTTCTACATTCGATATTTTCTCAAAAAACATCGAATAGTAAACACGGAATGTTGAATGATGAAGGAATTACACAGCAAGGATAAGTCCATGATCACCAGGGTTCCCGGATTCAAGGTGGGGAACGTCACAGATTCTGTGAACGCCACGGGTTGTACGGTGATCCTCTGCCCTCCTCGAACAAGGGCGAGCTGTGAAGTGCGTGGAAATTCCCCCGGCAGTCGGGAACTTGCATTGCTCGCTCCCGAAAAATCCATGCAAGAAGTCCATGCTCTGCTCTTGACCGGAGGGAGCGCGTTTGGGCTGGCCGCCGCGGATGGCGTGGTGCAATGGCTTCAGGAGAACGATGTCGGGTACGAGACGCCCTGGGCAAAAGTCCCGATTGTTCCTGCCGCAGTGGTCTTTGATCTGAATGTCGGATCGAAGACGGTGAGACCCACGGCCGCGAGCGGGTACGAAGCCTGCCGGATTGCGTCTCAACAATTTGCCGAAGGGAGTGTAGGGGCCGGAACCGGAGCAACCGTGGGGAAATGGGCCGGGGTTGAGACGTGGATGAAAGGGGGAATCGGGTCGGCGTCGGAAAGGATCGGAGATCTGATCGTCGGCACGCTTGCGGTCGTGAACGCCGTCGGCGACATTATCGATGAACATGGAAATATTATTGCGGGGGCAAGAGGGAAGAACCGGAGATTTCTCGCAGAAGAAAACCCTCTTCGTACCTTTGCCCGCGGAAAAGTACTGGAAAAAGCAAATACGACGCTCGTCGTGATGGCAACCAATGCCGACCTCGGCAAGCTTGAGCTGTTCAGAGTCTCTCAACGCATGCACGACGGAATGGCACGTGCGGTTGCTCCCGTTCACACGAGTTATGACGGGGATGTCGCATTTGCCTTTTCGGCAGGCAAACAAGAGACGGACTTCGATTTTATCGCCGAGCTCTCTGCACAGTTGACCGCCTCAGCGATTCGGCGGGCAGTTCGATCGGCCACGGAGGTTGACGGAGTGCCTGCCATCGCGTCTGCTTGACGATGCTCACGTGGCCCAAGCCTTTCCTTGAGTATCTTGGAACTTTTCGCTGCGGATTCTTTTGGCTATATTTCATCGATTGAAGAGAAGAAGCATGTAGCTTGTAAAGGAACAGGTTGAAGGCACTTTTCGCGTGGTTACGAAAGCTCAAGGACTGGGTTGAAGGGTTTGCGCAAAACCGGAAAGCAGGATGGGCGCTTTTCGGAATTGCGTTCGTTGAATCTTCGTTCTTTCCCATTCCACCGGATGTTCTTTTGATCGCATTGGCAGTCGCGGTGCCCGCACGGGCTTTCCGCTATGCACTCATCTGCTCGGTGGGCTCCGTCATCGGTGGCATGTTTGGGTACCTGATCGGACTGGAATTCTATGAGATTCTGGGGAAGAAGATCATCGAATTTTACGGACTCGAAGAACAATACCTGGTTGTCAAGGCGCTCTATGACCGGAATGCCTTTTCGGCTATTGCGGCGGCGGGGTTCACGCCAATCCCTTATAAGGTCTTTACCATTGCCGCAGGAGCTTTTCAGGTTTCGTTCTCCACGCTGGTTTATGCGTCGGCTGTAAGCAGACCTGCCCGGTTTTTTCTTGTTGCGGGCCTCTTCTTCGTTTTCGGACCGAAAATCAAGCCGTGGATCGACAAATACTTTGAGCTTCTGACGGTCGTTTTTGTCGTGTTGCTGATTCTTGGGTTTGTGGCGATCAAGTATCTGGTCTGAACTTTCACATCGAACGGAGGATGATGTATGAAACATCGATTCCTGGGGACTGTGCTGATCGTGATCTTTTTTGCGACGGTTTCGATGACACAGAATCTCCGCCAATCGTACAGCGGCAAGTTTGGCTACTATGCCCCGAGCGACGGGCTCAACGACGGCTTATTGCTTGGAGCGGATGGGATTACCGAATTCCTTCACTACGATTTTTTTCTCAATCTCGCAGCCGATCTCTATCTGAAGAAGACCTTCAATTTCTTCAAAGACCCTAAACCTCAGATCGTGCAACAGCAAATTGTCTTGATTCCTCTTGGAGGTGGTGCGGCATACAAACTCTTTGATGTTACCGACGCTGACTCACGCGGGTATGCTGGACTCGGTGCTGGATACTACCTCTACTTTTACTCCGTCGACTATAGGAGCTCAGCAGGCGGCCTCCTCGGTGGATCCCTCACGTCAGAAAGTGACAACAAAAACGGGGGGAGGCTTTTTGCGACTATCTTCCTCCGCGCCCTGATTGGAAAGATTTTCATTGAGCCCCGCTATTTCTTCGCGGCGAAAGACGAGGACAGCGTTGGATCGCACCCCTTTATTGTAAATCCATCCGGGTTCAGCCTGATGTTGGGATACCAATACTAGGTGCCCCTCCAACGAAATCTCATACAAAACATGGGGGACAGTGCTCGCTCCAATAACTCAAAACGCAGATGCAATGTTCAATCATTTTGTTGGAGCGGCGCTAGTCAATGATGGATGCCTGCCGTCGGATCAGCCTTCGTTGCTATTCAGTGAAATAATGCCGAATATAACGAGTCGCATCGTTGAAATTTGTGTGTTCAAGATCGTAGACGGAGACCCGCTCTATCTGATTCTGAAACGCACACAAACAGACGAACTGTATCCGGGCATCTGGCAAATTGTCACCGGGGTTGTCGAAGAAGGTGAGCACACCGTCCAAGCTGCGCTGCGCGAATTGGAAGAGGAAACGGGACTCCATCCTGTAAAATTCTGGCGACTACCGTTTGTCAACTCGTTCTTTGAGCCCAGGCGGGACGTTGTTCACCTGTGTCCATATTTTGCCGCCAGGGTGGTTTCTTCGGCCGAACCGGTTCTTTCAAGCGAGCATCAGCGATATGAGTGGTGTTCGCTCGATCGGGCCCAGACGCTTTTGCCTTGGTCGGGCCAGAGAAACGGCGTGCGAATTGCCCACAATCAGTGTGTTCAGGAAACGGAGGAGTCCCGGCTGCTGGAAATCGATTATCAGAAACGGAAAAACTTTTGAGTCTCCTTGTTGTCGGTTCGGTGGCTTTGGATTCAGTGGAAACGCCTTTTGGAAAGGTCGCGGACGCTTTGGGTGGTTCTGCAGTGTATATCGGTGCCTCAGCCAGCTATTTTACAGCCCCCATTCGGATGGTTGCGGTCGTCGGTGGAGATTTTCCGAAAAAGCACATTGAATTCCTGGAAGATCGTACCATTGACCTCGACGGCCTGCAAGTTGTCCAGGAGGGCAGGACATTCCGATGGGGCGGAAGATATCACTATGATCTGAATACCCGGGACTCTCTTTACACAGAGCTCAACGTGTTTGAAAAATTCAATCCTGCCATTCCGGACGGATATCGGAAATCGGCGTACGTGTGTCTCGGGAATATTCATCCGTCGCTGCAACGAAGGGTTCTTGAACAAATCGCCAAGCCGCGGCTGGTGATTGGCGACACGATGAACTACTGGATCGAAAACACGAAAGAGGATTTGAAGAAAACCCTGAAGGTGATGGACGTTCTCGTCGTAAATGATTCAGAGGCGCGCCTTCTCACTCAGGAGCCGAATCTTATCAAGGCAGCGAAGCAGATCATCGCGATGGGACCCAAAATTGTCATTATCAAGAAGGGGGAGCACGGCGCGCTCCTGGTGACAGACGATACGATCTTTTCTGCGCCGGCTTATCCTCTTGAAACGATCTACGATCCGACCGGGGCGGGCGATTCTTTTGCCGGAGGTTTTGCCGGATGGCTTGCGAAAACCGACGATCTTTCGCCGGCGAACCTGAAGAGGGCAGTCATTTATGGAAGCACGCTTGCGTCCTTCTGCGTGGAGCGATTCGGCGTCGAACGGCTCCGGGACCTCACCTATCTCGAGATCAAGGACCGCTACCGCTCGTTCATGGAGCTGGTTCGTTTTGATGAGGGATGATGGCGATGCAGGTGATTCAATGGAACAAAGGGAAGCTCCGGTTTTTGGATCAGACCATGTTGCCGGAAGCCGAGGTCTATAGAGAAACCGACGATCCCCGCACCGTCGCTGATGCCATACGATCATTGGCCATTCGCGGCGCACCCCTGATCGGCATCGCTGCGGCGTATGGAGTGGTCCTGGCCGCACGACGATTGACCGAAGCTGACCGCGCATCTCTCCAGTCTCATGTCTTAAAAGCGATCACGTTGTTTGCATCCACTCGCCCCACTGCAGTCAACCTCTTCCAGGCGCTCGAGCGGATGAAAAAAACTGCCGAAGTGCATCGGCACAACGCCGTTGAAGAGCTGCAAAATGCTCTTGAGGCTGAGGCGCTGGCGATCCATGAAGAGGACAGGCGAATGTGCGAAAGGATCGGGGTCCATGGAGCTCAGATACTTCCGAACGCGGCGATGGCTCTGACGCATTGTAATACCGGAATGCTTGCCACCGGAGGAAGAGGTACGGCACTCGCTGTACTCCAGACCGCCTGGGAACAAGGAAAGCTCAAGTCCGTCTATATTGGGGAGACTCGTCCGCTCTTCCAGGGTGCCCGCCTGACGGCGTGGGAGATGCAAAAGCTGCAAATCCCGGCAACATTGATCACAGATTCCACGGCCGGATTCCTCATGCAGCAGGGACGGATTAATGTGGTGGTTGTCGGGGCCGATCGGATCGCGTCGAACGGAGATGCGGCGAATAAAATTGGTACCTATTCGCTGGCCGTGTTGGCCAGGCACCATGAGATACCTTTCTATGTCGCGGCCCCATCCACAACAGTGGATTTCGAGATACCCAACGGCAAGGCGATAGAGATCGAACAGCGCAGTTCCGCGGAGGTGAAGGAGGTGAGGGGAGTCCATGTTGCTCCGCCGACGACGGAGGTCTATTCACCGGCGTTCGATGTTACACCCCATGAGCTCATCACAGGATTGATAACGGAAGCGGGGGTCTTGCAACCGCCGTATGGGGTAAGCCTTTGCGGACTGAAACAGTCGCGTCATCCGATGACAAAGGTGACAGCATGATTGTGAAGACGGACGCTGTTGTTCTCAAGTCGATGCGATTCCGGGACACGAGCAAGATTGTTACCTTTTATACACGCCGTTACGGAAAACTCTCGGCGATTGCCAAAGGGGCGCGGACCCCGAAGAGCAAGTTCGGCGCCGCGCTGGAGCCTATGACGGGAGTTTCGCTTGTTCTTTATAAGAAAGAGCAGCGTGAGCTCCAATTGGTCTCTCAATGCGATATCATCAAGCCCTACAAGAAAATTCATGCCGAAATGAACCGGATGGCCGCGGCACTGTCGGTCCTCGAATTGCTTCATCAGCTGACCCATGACGAAGAAGAACACCCTGCGCTCTTTCTTCTTCTGGAGCAGACATTGGATGCGTTGGAAACTGCGCCAAGGAACCACGGAAACTATTTGTATGCTTTTGAACTGAGATTGTCCGCACTGTTTGGTTTTTCCCCGGTTCTCGGTGCCTGCGTTCGCTGCGGATCGCGGCAGGTGTACGATGGTCCCTTGAGCATGATCACGTTCCAGTTGGACAAGGGCGGATTGGTGTGCGGCACGTGCGGCCAACCGGCGGGTGGAGTCCTCCAAAGTCTTGCAGTCCGACGGCAAGAACACTCTCGTCGGACGGAGTGGAATCGTCCTTCGCTTCTGCTCCTCCGGAAGCAGACGGCGCGAATTATGGAGCGTTTGTTTACGGCTGATTTTGAAAGTCTGGGAGGCCTGGAGTTCTCCAAAGAAGTAGGGAACGAATTGGATGAAACTTTGCGTTCTTATTTGCAGTATCATTTTGAGGACCTGAGGCCTCTTCGTTCGACCCGGGTCTTTCGTTCAATGGCAACGTGAGCTACGCGTTCAGAGGAGTAAGGAGGAATAGCAGTATGTCGACAAAATCGATTATCACCGCCGTGTTACTCATCGGTCTCGGAATTGTCTTTGGAGTCGTCCTGGTCTCAAGCTTCAAAGGAGTCGACGTGACTCTTGCCCAGGATCCTGTTCAGATCGGCTCTCAGGCCAAGCCGCCAAAAGTGAATCCGATGTTGCAGGCGCTCAACGAGGCGTATCACACGGTGGCTCGAGACGTAACGCCGTCGGTCGTCTATCTCACGGTCAAATCGAGTGGATCAAAAGGCGAAGAAAGCGGGAGTGATCGGTTTTTTCATTTCTTCGGTCCGGAATTCCGGTTCGAAATCCCCCGCCGTCCTGAGATCGGGGCGGGGTCGGGAGTCATTTTGACGTCCAGCGGGTACATTCTCACCAACAACCACGTTGTTGAAAACGCCGACAAGGACGGGATTCGCGTCCGGTTGTCCGATAGCCGGGAATACTCGGCGAAGTTGATCGGAACCGACCGGTACACGGATCTCGCCGTGGTCAAAATCGATGCCGACAATCTTCCCGTACCGCGGCTGGGAAATTCCGACGAGGTCGAAGTGGGGCATATCGTTTTTGCCGTGGGGAATCCGCTGGGACTCACCTCAACGATGACCCAGGGAATTGTCAGCGCACTGGGCCGGCAAATCGGGATTATCGATGATCAGCGAACGGGGTATGGCATCGAAAACTTCATCCAGACCGACGCCGCAGTGAATCCGGGGAACAGCGGAGGTCCCCTCATTGATATCAGCGGAGCGGTTGTTGGAATCAATACCGCGATTGCCACGACAAACCAGCGTTATCAGGGGTACAGTTTCGCCATACCGGTCAATCTTGCGAAAAAAGTTGCGGGCGATATCATCCGGTTCGGGGACGTACGGCGAGGGTATATCGGGGTTCAAATTCAGACCGTGGATGCTGTGACCGCAAAAGCCCAGGGCTTGGACAAAGCCAGGGGCGTTATTATTCAATCGGTGAACGCCGGTAGCGCAGGTGAGGAGGCCGGATTGAAGCCCCTTGATATCATTCTGAGCGTTGACGGTCAGGAAGTTAATACGTCCCAACAGCTCCAAACGGTCGTTGCCGGCAAGGACCCGGGGCAGACAATTATCCTCAAAGTATTCAGAGACAAGAAGTTGATCGAAAAGACGGTGATTCTAAAGGTGCGGGAAGAAGAGCGGGATCTGGCGGCAACGGACACAAGAAGAGGCCGGCGGGATGAAGCTGAGACAGCAAAATCAGCCGCCATTACTGTTGAAGAGCTTGGCCTGACCGTCAAGGCAATCGACACAAGAACAAAAAAGGATCTTGGAGTTGACCAGGGAGTGATGGTCGAAAAAGTTGAACCCTTCAGCCCTGCCGGTCAGAGAAACATCACTCCAGGTGACGTGATCCTGAGTGTCGGGAATCAGGAGATCAACAGTCCCGATGAATTCAAGGAAAGCATAGGAAGAATGAAAGCCGGCGATGCGGTCATGCTTCGGATCAAGGGAGAAAACCAGCGAGTGAACTACGTCGCCATCCAAATCCCCGAGAAGAAGGCCGAAGCAAAGTAACCCAAAGTCGTGGTGAGAGCTGATTCGGAACGCAGGGAGTCCCCTGCGTTCTGTGCTTTCAGAAGGTCCTTCTGGTGTAGTGCGTCCAATGGTTCTTTTCGTTTGGGTATTCTATCACGCGTATGAAATTCCAAGTTATTTGTACTCTTCCTTTTCTCTGTGTCCCTCTGTGTAAGGCTTTTACACAAGGAAAAACATCACACAGAGTTCCACAGAGGTTTTTTTCTCTGGATTCTTACTCAAATGTCAAGAGATTCATGACGCACTACACTAGAATGGGCCGTTTCGAGAAGAGCTTGAAAATCCGTTAAATTTTCGCTATTACCACTTGTCATCTGGAAAGGCATTTCAGTGATTCGTTATCTAACCGCCGGTGAATCTCACGGCCAGGCCCTGGTCGGGATTGTCGAGGGACTTCCCGCGGGAATACGGATTTCCTCCGATTACATCAATCATCAACTGCGTCGCCGTCAGGCCGGTTACGGGCGCGGGGGAAGAATGAGGATCGAGTCAGACGCGGTGGAAATCCTTTCCGGAATTCGATTTGGCAAGACTCTGGGATCCCCCATTGCCCTGGTGATACGGAATAAAGACTGGGTGAACTGGACCGACGCCATGGCTGTGGAAGCAGACGGGAAGGGTGTCAAAAAGGTAACAGTTCCACGCCCCGGTCACGCAGATTACGCGGGAGCCCGCAAATTTGCGTTTGATGATCTTCGTAACGCGATCGAAAGGTCAAGCGCCCGGGAGACCGCGATGCGGGTTGCCTGTTCCACGATGGTACGAAAGTTTCTCGAAGACGTGGGGATCTTCATCGGCAGTCATGTATTGGCAATCGGAAGTGTGGAAGTCGGTAATCGGGCGAAGATCGATGCGTTGATCCGGAAGAAAATCAAATCATCGTGTGGGGCGTATAAGGTGACCGAAGAGGCGGATCGGTCGGAAGTACGGTTTCTGGACTGGTCGGCGGCACAGAAAGCAATGCAGGAAATACGGAAGGCAAAAAAAGCGGGTGATACGCTCGGAGGAATTTTCGAAGTGATGGTGACAGGAGTCCCGCTTGGACTTGGAAACTATGTGCATTGGGACCGAAAACTCGACGGACAACTGGCGCAGGCCGTTATGTCCATTCATGCCGTGAAGGGGGTGGAGATTGGGGAGGGGTTTTCCAATGCGCGGAAACCCGGTTCGGAGGTCCACGACGCGTTTGGGATCAAAGGGGGATCGATTATACGGAAGACAAATCGCGCCGGCGGGCTCGAGGGAGGTGTAACGAATGGGGAAATGATCGTTGTGCGGGGCGCCATGAAGCCGATCTCAACCCTTGCCAGACCGTTGAAGTCGGTCGATCTTTCCACAATGAAAAGCGTCGATGCGCGCTATGAGCGATCGGATGTCTGTGCGGTTCCTGCATGCTCGGTCATCGCCGAGGCCGTGATCGCCCCCGTCCTCGCGAATGCGTTTCTCGAGAAATTCGGCGGTGATTCCATGAAGGAGGTGAAAACTCGGTACCGAAAAATTTTCTAAGGTGATCCTCCCGGTGAGGCAAGACGTCATAAAGTGTGTTTTCTGTTCATTTTCTGAGACTCCTTCAACCGTCTCTGGTTCTTGACTCTCGCCAGGCTTTATGCTATATTTTTCAGCAAGTAAGACGAAAGCTTTCAAGGAACCTTTCATTCAAATGGGCATATCTGCCTACAGGTGAGGAGGTGTTTGAGACTTCAGCGCAGCGATTCACGGTGCAGGGTCGAACGGGAAGTCTGGCGCAGGCGCACAGTTCGGAATAAACCGAAAGGTGCTTGTTTTAAACCAGAACTACGAGCCACTCAGCGTTTGCAATGTCAAGAAAGCGGTTGTCCTCCTCTATCTTGGTAAAGCTGAATTGATTGCCGCTCTTGACGGCAGGCACTTGCACTCCGTCTCGATGACGATGCCGTTCCCGAGCATCGTTCGCCTTTCTGTCTACGTCCGTGTCCCTTTCAAAAAAATCGTTTTGTCCCGGAAGAACATCCTTCGGCGCGATAGTCATCGATGTCAGTACTGCGGCCGATCCGATGTGCCTCTGACGGTCGATCACGTGGTTCCCAAGGCCCGGGGGGGTGAAGACGCCTGGGAAAATCTTGTGTGCGCCTGCGTCCGGTGTAACAACAAGAAAGGAGACCGGACCCCTTCAGAAGCACAAATGCCGTTGGTACGGAGACCGATCCGGCCAAACCACGTCATGTTTATCCGGGACTTCGTCGGCTCCGTAGACGACCGGTGGAAACCGTATCTCTTCATGAACTAGAGCCGACAACGGGCAGGAGTTCCCAAACGATTTGACGAACAAGAAGAAGGTCATCCTGAGCGGCATGCGCCCGAGCGGAAAGCTACACCTGGGGCATCTTGTAGGAGCGCTGGAGAATTGGGTGGCGCTGCAGGATGAGTTTCAAAACTATCACCTCATCGCCGACTACCACGCCCTGACGACGAATCCGGATACATCAGAGATTGAACAGAATTCTCTCGACATGCTTATCGACTGGCTGTCGGCAGGAATCGATCCGAAAAAAAGTCCTGTCTTCCGACAGTCGAAGGTGAAAGAACATGCCGAACTCCATCTGATCTTTTCCATGCTGGTGACGACAGCGCGGCTTGAACGAAATCCCACGTTGAAAGAACAGGTGAGGGACCTTGAGATCGAGACGGTTGCTTACGGTCATCTCGGATATCCCGTTCTTCAGGCGGCCGATATTCTCCTTTACAAGGGCGACGTCGTGCCGGTCGGCGAAGACCAGCTCCCGCACATCGAGATTACTAGAGAGATTGCACGAAGATTCAACCAACAATACCGGCCTGTTTTTCCGGCGCCTGAGGGAAAACTCACCAGGTTCGCACGGCTGCCGGGGCTTGACGGCCGAAGGATGAGCAAATCGGTCGGAAACACAATTCTGTTGTCGGATGATCCCACATCGATCGCGAAAAAAATGCGGACCGCTGTTACCGATCCGCAAAAAATCAGAAAGGGAGATCCGGGCCGGCCCGACATTTGTCTCGTGTTTGCCTATCATAACAAGTTCAACCAGGCAGAGGTCCCGCAGGTGCGGAAGGGGTGCGAAAGCGGTGCCCTTGGGTGTGTTGACTGCAAGCTGAACTGCGCGAACCATATTGCCGAAGCGCTGGCCCCGATCAGGGAAAAAAGAAAGCATTATGAGTCGCAGAAGAAGGAAGTGCGTGAGATCCTGGAGGATGGCGAGCGGCGCGCGAGGGCCGTCGCACAGAAAACGATGGCCGAAGTGCATGACGCCATGGGAATCGGATGAGGACAATGGACAATGGGCAATGAACAATGTGCAATGAACATTTGCATCTGAGGCCTGAGTGTTGAGAATCCTAAACCCGAAACCCGACACTCGACACTCGACACGTGACGCGTGACGAGTGATGTGTGACGGGGAAAGGGACCTCGACACCAAACCGTAATTTGTAACTGATGTACACCGTCAAACTCACAGACTTCGAAGGCCCTCTGGATCTCCTGCTCTTCTTTCTTAAGCGGGACGAGTTGGATATCTACGATATTCCCATTGCAAAGATTACAAAGGAGTTTTTGGAGTATCTCCATTACATGGAATCCCTCGACCTTGAGGTGGCCGGTGAGTTCTTGGTGATGGCGGCAGAATTGATGCAAATCAAGGTGAAAATGTTGCTCCCCCCTGAACCGGGTGAGGAGGAAGAGGAAGATCCACGCGCCAACCTGGTCAAACGCCTGGTTGAATATAAACGATTTAAGGAACTCGCCGGCGAAATGTCGGAGCTGGAAGACGAACAGAAAAAAGTCTGCGCCCGTGGATACCGTGAGGCGGACGAAAAGATCATGCCCGTCCACGAAGACGAAGACACACTGCGCGATGTTTCGCTGTTCGATTTGATTGCTTCGTTCAAATTTGCGGTGGATCGGATGCCCAAAAAAACGGTGCATGAAATCATCCGGCTGAACGTTTCCATCGACGAACAGATTTCTTTTCTCAATGATTTCTTCGCGCGCAGGTCCGAAGCGACCTTCTCAGAGATCGTCGGAGGTATGGATGAAAAGATTCGCATCGTGGTGACATTTCTGGCGTTGCTGGATTTGATCAGAGGAAGACTTCTCATTGTCCGGCAGTCAAACCCATTTGGTGAACTTTCGATCATGCGTCCCGTTGCGTGAGGATCAGGCATGGAACAACAGACGACAATATCTGAACGGCAGGCCCTGAACATGCCTTCTACGGTCAAGAGTCTGATTGAGGCGCTGATCTTTGCCGCTGGCGAACCGCTCACTGTACGCCAGATCAAAGCCATCTACGAGGAACAGACCGCGGTTGGAGAAGAACGCCGCCTGGAACAAGCTGAGATTCAGCAGATTATCGGAGATCTGAATCAGGAGTATCAGAAAGCCGACAAACCGTACCGCATTATCGCCATCGCCGGGGGATTTCAATTCGCAACGCTCAAGCAATATGCCGAATGGATCGGAAGACTATCCCGGGAACAATCCAGACGTAAACTCTCTCAATCGTCGCTCGAGAGTCTTGCGATCATCGCCTATAAGCAGCCGGTGTCAAAACCCGAAATTGAGGCAATTCGGGGCGTGAACTGTGACTACGTGTTGAAAACCCTCCTCGAAAAGGAATTGGTTACGATCGTCGGGCGCGCCGAGACGGTGGGGCGTCCTCTTCTCTACGGAACAACGCGGGAATTTCTAAAACACTTCGGCTTGAATGAGATTACCGATCTACCGCGGCCGAGGGAAATCGAAGAGATCCTCGGCGAAACTCAGTTTGAAACTGAACGGAGAATGCTCGAGGCCGCAGCCGCGGCTGAACACATGAAGGAGGAAGAAGACTTCAAATCGCGTCTTCCTCACATTCCAAAAAAGAAACCGGAATTGAGTGAAGAAGTGCACATTGTTCCAAAGAGCCCTCGCCGGAACATTGTTCTGAAGCAAGGGGGCGAATCGGAACAAGCAGGCCGGGAACCGATCGAGCTCCCGGTGCAAACAAAGGCGGTTGAATCGGCCGCCCCGGTTGTCGACGAAAGCCCGGAGTCGGTAACAAGCGAGACAGGAGTCGGTGAACGCTCGGCGGCTGTAGAAGTGCCGGAACCGCTGACGATTCCTGAGATGGAAATGATGGAAGGGCAGGCCACAACGCCCGCCAACCGCATTGATCACTCGGCTGATGAAGGAAAACAAATTGCGACCGCCAACGACTCTCCGCTTGCAACTGAAGCATCTTCCACCGATGTTCCTGAACACAGCCCCCAATCAATCGATTCCTCACAAGAGCCTGAGCTGACTCAGCCTCGGAAATCCCGATGGACCAGTTGGAAAGAAAAGATTCAATCCTTCATCAGGAAACTGTTCGTCTAAATAGGTATCTGGCTCTCGCCGGAGTAGGTTCCCGCCGTAAGAATGATGAGTTGATCCTCTCAGGGGCTGTCAAAATCAACGGAAGAGTTGTCAAGGAGCTCGGAACGAGAGTTCATCCGGCCCGCGACCGTGTGATGGTGCAGGGGAAGACCGTCGAGCTTGCCCAGAAGTATGTCTATATCCTCTTCAACAAGCCGAAGGATTGTATCACCACCGTCAGTGACGAACGGGGTAGAACGACGGTGATGCACTATGTCCGCGTGCGTCAGCGCGTCTATCCGATCGGCAGACTGGACCGTGATACCACCGGAATCCTGCTCCTGACCAACGATGGGGCGTTGGCGCATCAGCTCACTCATCCGAGTTTTGAAGTCGAAAAGGTCTACAGGGCCCGGCTGGATCGCGGAATTGTCGACGCGGATGTCCGAAGCCTGATGAAAGGAATCCGCCTCCGTGAGGGTGCTATCAAGGTGCGACAGGCTGCGGTTCTCCCCGCAACAAGGAAAACGGAAGTTCTGATCACAGTCCACGAGGGCCGAAACCACCTGGTCAAACGGATTTTCGAAAAAATCGGATACGACGTGAAGAGGCTTGATCGGGTTGCCTTTGCGGGGCTGACAACAACGGGCGTCGCACGAGGAAAATGGCGATTCTTGAACTGGACGGAAGTTCAGCACCTGAAGTCTGGATCTGCAATCAAACAAGCGCGGCAACTGGATGTATGACTGACAGCAAGAAAAAGAAGGACATTGAAACTACGGACTCCGAAGACCTGAATGTTCTCATGAGGCGCAGGAGGGAAGAACTGGTAGAACTTCGAAAGATGGGCATCGACCCATACCCGCCCGGATTCGAGGCAACGGATTCTTCAGCCAAAATCATCGAGTCCTTCAAGGACGAAGAACCCGCTCGCACGGTTTCTGTCGCTGGGAGGATCATGACAATCCGCAGGATGGGAAAGGCCTCCTTTTGTCATATCCAGGATTCTTCGGGAAAAATCCAGATTTATCTCAAAAAAGACGATCTGGGAAACACCTACGATGCGTTCAGGCTTATGGATATCGGCGATGTCATCGGAGTGAAGGGATTTATTTTCCGGACAAAAATGGGCGAGGTCTCCGTCCATGCCCGGGAACTGGTGTTGCTTGCAAAGTCGCTGCGTCCGCTGCCAGTGGTCAAGGAAAAGGTGGACGAGAATGGAAACAAGGTTGTGTATGACCCCCTCTCAGACAAAGAACTTCGCTATCGTCAGCGTTATGTTGATTTGATCGTTAACAAAGATGTTCGTGAAGTCTTCGTGAAGCGTGCTGCCATTATCAGGACGATAAGGAATTTCCTTGATCAACGGAATTACCTGGAAGTGGAAACGCCGATCCTTCAACCGGTGTACGGCGGAGCCTCGGCGCGCCCCTTCCTGACTCACCATAATGCCCTCGACATCAATCTCTATCTGCGCATCGCCGATGAGCTGTACCTCAAACGGCTGATTGTCGGGGGCTATGACGGCGTGTATGAATTCGCGAAGGATTTTCGTAACGAGGGGATGGATCGGGCCCATAATCCCGAGTTCACGATGTTGGAACTGTATGTGGCTTTCAAGGACTACCTCTGGATGATGAACCTTGTCGAAGATCTCATCTCGCACGTGGCGTTGACCGTCAACGGGACGCCGGTGGTGAAGGTAGGAAAAACGCAGATCGACTTCACGCGCCCGTGGAAGAAAATGACGATGTTTGGCGCGATCAAAGAATACACGGGACGGGACTTGCGGGGAAAAAGCGAGGAGGAGCTGAAGCGAATTGCCGACGATCTTCACCTCGAAATCGACCGAAACCTCGGAATCGGCACCATTATCAACGGGATTTTCAGTGAACGCGTGGAACCACATTTGACTCAGCCCACGTTCATCGCCGATTATCCGATCGAGATGTCCCCGCTGGCGAAGAAACACCGCACGGAAGAGGGCTTGGTGGAGCGGTTTGAATTGATCGTCAACGGGCAGGAAATCTGCAACGCCTTTTCAGAATTAAACGACCCTTTGGATCAACGAAAGCGGTTCGAAGAACAGATGAAACTCCGTGCCCGCGGCGATGAGGAAGCTCAGGTGCTCGACGAGGATTACCTCCGGGCTCTCGAATACGGCATGCCACCCGCCGCAGGCCTGGGGATCGGCATTGACCGGCTCACCATGCTTTTGACGGGACAGGACTCGATCCGGGACGTCGTCTTTTTTCCGCAAATGAAACCCGAGCGGTAAGATTCAGCTCCCGGGATTAACGAGCTTCCGTCGGTACTTCGAGGCCAGAGCTTTGGTTGATACTGTGAATGCCGCGAGGGTGCTTTTTCAAATGGGCGGCTCGTGTCACGGAACCCGGATCCTAGGATCCCCAGGCGGCCGTCCGGGCAGCGGGACTCCATTTCTAAACAGCCGGAAGCCAAAAAGCGGTTCCTTCGGAGAATGAATGAAAACGATTAATTTGATACTGGGGATCCATAATCATCAGCCCATCGGGAACTTCGATTCTGTACTGGAACATGCGTTTGAACATTCCTATCAACCCTTCTTGAACTTACTGGAGCGGTATCCTCAAATCAGACTGTCCCAGCATTATTCAGGGATATTGCTTGAGTGGATCGGCTCGCACCGTCCGGAAATGTTGAAGCAGGTTCGCAGAATGGTGCGGAACCGGCAGATTGAAATGATGGGCGGAGCCTATTATGAGGCTATTCTCTCCATCATTCCCGACGACGACAAAATGTGCCAGCTGCAGAAATTATCCGGAACGATCCGGAAGCTCTTTGGCGAGGCTCCCCGGGGGATGTGGCTGGCGGAACGTGTGTGGGAACAGCATCTGGCGCGTTTCATCGCAGATGCCGGGCTGCAGTACATCGTTGTTGATGACACGCATTTCAAGTGCGCCGGATTTTCAGATGAAGAACTCCTTGGATATTACATTACCGAAGAACAAGGAAAAACGGTCGCGATTTTCCCGATCAGCAAAACGCTCCGATACACCGTCCCCTTTCAGCCAGTCCAGAATACGATCGAGTACCTGCGTTCGCTGGCAACCGAGGAAGGAGATCGGATCGTGGTGTTCGCCGACGACGGAGAGAAATTCGGTGTTTGGCCGAAGACGTTCGAGCATGTCTATAAAAACGGCTGGTTGGAGGATTTTTTCAAGGCTCTGTCGGAAAACAGCGATTGGATCAAGATTCAACATTTCAGCGAAGCGATTGCCCGTTTTCCGGCGGCCGGCCGAACGTATCTTCCCAACGCGTCGTACGCTGAAATGATGCACTGGGCGTTGCCGTCTCACCATTTTTCCCTTTATGAGGAGTTCGAAAACATTCTGAAGAACCAGGGCCTGCTCGAGAGATTCGAGTCGTTTTTCAAGGGTGGTTTCTGGAGGAATTTCTTGGTGAAGTACCCGGAAACCAATACGATGCATAAGAAGATGATGAGGGTATCCCAGCGTGCGCATCGATTGTCGCAAATGCGGAAAAACGTCCCTGTGCGAACAATGGAGAGAGTGTGGACGGCGCAGTGCAACGATGCGTACTGGCACGGCGTGTTTGGTGGCCTGTACTTGCCCGTTCTGAGGTACCCGATCTATCACAATCTGATCGCGGCGGAAACAGATCTCGACAAGATCGAGGGGCGAACGGGAATAGCAGTTGAGGTGACTGATTTCGACTGCGACGGTCAAACGGAAGTCCTTGTGGAAACCCCTCGACTCAATTGTTATTTCAAGCCGGATTCCGGCGGGATGATGTTCGAACTTGATTTTAAGCCCATTTCCCTTAATTTACTTGATATCGTCTCCCGCCGGGAAGAAGGATATCACCACAAACTGACCCAGGCACAACATGGCGGTGGGGGTGATGTTGCCAGTATCCATGATCTTGTCGTGGCGAAGGAGCAGGGGTTGGAGAATCATCTGCATTACGATTGGCATCGCCGGGGATCGCTGATCGATCACTTCTTCGGGCCGCGAACGACCCTTGAGGATGTGTGGCGGAATAAGTATGAGGAAGAGGGAGACTTTGTCAACAAGCCTTATCGCTTCACGTCCAAAAAGTCCGGCCGACAGCAGAAGCTGAGCTTCGCCCGCAACGGTGCGGTGTGGAGAGACGATCGTCCCCACCATCTTGAACTCCGTAAAACGATTTCCTTGTCTCCGAATGGAAACGATCTGGAGATCGAGTACGTCCTCAAGAACCAGGAGGCGGTGCCCTTCGATATTTGGTTTGGGATTGAGTTCAACGTGGGATTACAGGCGGGAAATGCCCCGGACCGGTACTACTATGTGCCCGGAGGCAAACTTTCCGAGCCGGAACTGCGTAGTAAAGGGGAGGTTCGCGAAACCCGGCTGCTTGGAGTTCGGGATGAGTGGCTTGGAATCGATGTCGCGATCGATGTCGGAACTTCCACTACGTTCTGGCGTTTTCCTTTAGAGACGATTTCGCTCTCTGAATCGGGTTTTGAGCGGATTTATCAGAGTTCGGTCCTTCTTCCGCATTGGAAGGTTCGGCTCGAAAAGACATGGAAGTGTTCCCTCGTGCAGAGGATTCGAACGGCCAAGGAGAAAGGATGAAACCATGAAGAAGAGATTTTCCATGTTCACGGTCTCGGCGCTCGTGATCGTCAGTTTGTTTGCCGGCATGCAGATCAACGAATTGATTTCAGGGGACGACATCTATGCACAGCTTGGCAAATTCAAGGATGTCCTCGTCCTGACTGAAAAATACTATATCGACGAAGTCAGCACGACAGAGCTGACGGAGGCTGCCGTGACAGGGCTGCTGGAGAAACTGGATCCTCATTCAGTGTACATCGCGCCAAGAACCTTCGAGCGTGTGACAGAGGAATTCAAAGGGAAGTACGAAGGAATCGGAATTTCATTCCGGATTCTCAATGACACTATTACCGTTCTCGAGACAATCGGCGGCGGGCCATCGGCAAGGCTTGGCATTCTGTCAAACGATCGCATTGTCAAGATCGACGATCGGTCGGCCATCAAATTCGATGAAACGCAGGTTCAGAAGAGCCTGCGGGGCCCCAAGGGGACTCGGGTCAGCGTGACGATCGTTCGCCCGGGAACTCCAGAGCCGCTGGTCTATGAAATTACCCGTGACGAGATCTCTTTGGCGAGCATCGACGCTGCGTTTATGATCAACGACGACGTCGGCTACATCCAGGCCAACAAATTCAACGAGCAGACCCATGCGGAAATCCAACGCTCCTTGAACAAGCTGAAAGAACAGGGGATGAAACGACTGGTATTGGATTTGCGCTGGAATCCAGGGGGGTATCTCGATCAGGCGGTCAAAATGACGGACCTGTTTCTCGACGGAGGGACGAAGGAGAATCCGAGAAAAATTGTGTACACCAAGGCGCGCAGGTCGGAATTCGACGAAACCTTCGTGGCCTCCACGGGTGAGCCGTTCGAGAAGCTTCCGGTGATTGTTCTGATTAATCACGGCTCGGCGAGCGCAAGCGAGATTGTTGCCGGCGCCATTCAGGACTGGGACCGGGGTCTGGTTGTCGGGGAAACGAGTTTCGGGAAAGGACTGGTGCAGCGTCAATGGCCGCTGTCGGACGGCTCGGCACTTCGCCTGACCATCGCGAAATACTACACGCCTAGCGGACGGCTGATTCAACGGGCCTACGAGGGAAAAGACAGGTCGGAATATCAGCGTGAGGCCTATGAGCGGAACGAGGAAGAAGGATACAATGTGGAACATGACCTCGACACGCCAATTTCCCAGGATTCGGCGAGGCCGGTCTTTAAAACGCAGAGCGGCCGTGTCGTGTACGGGGGCGGTGGAATTACTCCGGATTATATTGTGAAAGATAATTATCTGACTCAGACCACGGCCAATATCAGGCGAAGAGACCTTTTTGTCGCCTACACATCCTCCTATCTCACGGGAGAGGGTCTCTCTTTCCGGTCAACCTATGGGAACAACCTGAAGGACTTTCAGAAGTCATACAAGGTGTCCGAAGGAATGGTGAAGGAATTCAAGATGTTCGTTGAATCGAAGGGTGTGACCGTCGATGAAAAGGATTTTCAAAAGGACTTAGAATACATCAAGTCAGCACTGAAGGCGAATATCGCCCAGAGTCTCTGGGGCCGCGAAGGGATGGTTTCCATTTATCTGGAAACTGACAAGCAAATTCAGAAGGCTCTGACACTCTTTCCCGAAGCGGAAAAGATCGCAGGACTGCACTTGACCCGATGATCATTCTTTTGCGCTTCGCGCTCGTCATTTCTGTCCACCTGGTCGTTGCCGTCCTCCTCCGAGCGGGGACGTACGGGTTGAAGGGAAACGTTGAAGGGCAACCCGTCCCCGTCTCTCGGCAATCGGAGTCTGCGATGCTTGTGGTCGGAGAGGAACTTGAATATAAGGTCTCCTATTCCTTTTTCCATCTCGGCAAAATCGTCATCAAGGTAATTGACCGGCAGGAACGCAACGGTCGGGTGATCTATCGGGCACAGGCTATCATCGATTCTGCCCCCAGCCTCCCGTTTGTCGATTTGCATATCAGGTTCGAGAGCGAATTCGACTCAGATCTGTATTCCTACATGTGGACGGCGGAAGACAGCACGAAGAAAGAGATCCTTGTTCGACGCCTGGTCTTCGATTACGACAGCAGCCGCGTATTTGCCGAAAAAGGGAAGAAGAACCCTGACGGGAGTTTTGCGGTGGAGCATATTGACACCGTAAAGATCACGGATCACTGTCAAGACGGGCTTTCCCTGTTCTATTTCGCCCGTGCCCGATTCCGGCAGCAAGGGCAAATGAACGTTCCAACCTTCATTGAGAAAGAACAGGTGAATACGTTTTTCAACTTTGCCAACGAGCAGGATGAGGAGGAGGTTGATGCGATCCAGTATCCCGTCGAAGTAGTCTTGTTCGACGGACGCGCCGATTTCGTCGGGGTCTTTGGGCTGACAGGGGGATTCCGGGGACGGTTCAGCAACGACAGTGCCGGCGTTCCCATTGTTGCCAGAATGAACGTCATTCTGGGAAGCATCAAAGTGCAGTTGGACAGGTGGCATCGGCCAGGATGGTTGGC
Organism: Ignavibacteriales bacterium; assembly: GCA_016186715.1. Taxonomy (GTDB): domain Bacteria; phylum Bacteroidota; class Ignavibacteria; order UBA10030; family UBA10030. The sequence continues at coordinate 24,532 of JACPLA010000085.1, forward strand.
GCCGAAGTATCGTGAGGGAAACTAAGGGTGATTGTTGCCTACCAGGGGATATCGCCAAAAGTTCATGACACAGTCTTCATGGCGCCGGGCGCATCCATTGTCGGCGACGTGGAAATCGGAGCCCGATGCAGCGTCTGGTTCAATGCCGTGATCCGTGGAGATGTGAACACGATTCGGATCGGCGAGGAGACCAACATTCAGGATAACGCCGTGCTGCATGTTACTCACCAAACCCATCCCCTCCGTATCGGATCCCGCGTTACGATCGGGCACGGCGCCATCGTACACGGTGCAACGGTGGGTGATTGCTGCCTGATCGGCATGGGAGCGCGCGTTCTCGACGGAGCCGTTTTGAGTCCCTACAGTTTTGTTGCCGCTGGCTCACTGGTTCTCGAGGGATTTGAAGTACCGGAAGGGGTGCTGATAGCCGGCCTTCCGGCCAGGGTCAGGAGGGCGCTGACGAACGAAGAACGGGAAAAACTGCTGCAATCCGCAAAAAGCTATGTTCAATACGCTGAATCGTATCTTCGGAGCTAGCCCATGAATGTGAAATTCTGGGGAGTTCGGGGATCCATCCCAACGCCGGGGAAACATACAGTCCGCTACGGTGGAAATACGCCGTGCGTGGAGGTGAGGCTTGACCAGGAGGAATTGATTATTTTGGACGCGGGAACCGGCATCAGGAATCTTGGAGACCAGCTGATCAACAATGGTGAATCGCTCAAGGCGTATCTTTTGGTCACCCATCCGCATTGGGACCACATCCAGGGCTTTCCCTTCTTCAAGCCTGCGTTCATCTCCGGCAATGAACTGACTATTGTGGGAACGGAGAGAAAGGACAAATTGTTGAGCGAGATTATTGCAGAGCAAATGAATCGGATTTACTTTCCTGTTCAATTGCAGGATCTGCAGGCGAAGATCAGGTTCATCCCCGTGAAGGAAGAGCAGGAAATTGAGGTGTTCGATGCGCGCGTGCGCATCATCTACGTGAATCACCCGGGGTTTACCGTCGGCTACCGTATCGAATACAAAGGGAAGTCGCTTGTCTACATCAGCGACAACGAACCGTTTGACCGCTCAGTGGCTCCCTCGCTGATGAATGTGGAAGCCGTCGTCAAGGAAAAGTACAGTGGTGCTGGCGGTGATCCAAACCAGCGTGTGTATGACTTCTGCCAGGATACCGATGTGCTCATTCATGACACAACCTATACCCCGGAAGAGTACATCGATCGGGTTGGGTGGGGCCACTCGCATTACCTCTTCACGGTCCGCATTGCCGCTGAAGCGAATGTCAAGAAGCTGTATCTCTTCCATCACGATCAGAACCACAGTGATGACAAAGTGGACGACATTCTGAGAAAATGCAAGAAGGAAGTAAAAAGCCGGGGATACAAGTTCCAGTGTGAGGCGGCAATTGAAAACGCCGACTTTACGATGTAACTTGACAATCAGGGTCAACGGTGCTATATTCCACAAGATGTCGACGGGCAAACACTGTGGTGTCCGCCGGCCAACCCGGACACGATGTGGAGGATTCAACAGAATCGCTTGCGGTAGACAGTCAATATTCTTTTCAGTCTCACCCCCGACTCGCATTGGTGTCCGATCGTTAAAGACGAGAGCGGGGATTTTTATTTTCTTCCTGAGGGTTGCCCATGTCGTTTGAACTGAAAGAATCAGACATCCGGAAGATCGCCGGAGTTCTCGGCGTTGAACCCACAGTGAACGGTCGGGCGGTCCGCTACGAGCTTGAAAACCGGGATCAGGGGCGTAAACTCGCCCTCGAGATTTACAACGGCATTGCCATTGGGAAGCGGAAGGGAACCTTGGTGTCGGTGTACACGCCGACGGCCCATCTGCAGCTTCACTTTTGCACCGGCTACGTTATCAGCGAAATGCTGGGCGAGCTGACTTTCGTGGGAGAAGCCGGCGGCAAGCTTTCAGGATTGACCGTCGAACGGGAAGGAGGATGTTCCCTGTACGCCAATGTCGATCGTGAAATCCTCTCGGGAGATTTTACGACGCTCGGACCCGAAGTGATGATGTCCGGAATTGCCCTGTCTCTGACAGAAGAAGTTCTTCCCCGGGTGTCCGAGCCGACGGGGAAGGAAAAAAGTCTCAAGGCGCGGCCGGTGCGAAAAACCGGCCGGGCGAAAACAAAGGGAGCCCGCCGCGCAATACGATGATCAACGTCTCCCACCAGCATCCGGTCCGCCGCTTTCCCGTTCGGGAAACCATTCGGACAGTGAAGATTGTTCTTGAAGAGGAATCACGAACCGCAATGAGGATTTCGGTGGTATTCACGAATGATCGGTTTATTCAAAGCATCAACCGCCGATTTCTTGACCACAACTCAGCCACTGATGTTCTTGCATTTCCTTTGGGACACGATGCAGGCGCTGAAGCGGAGTTATTCGTGAATCTGGACAGCGCGAAGCGTCAGTCGAAACAGTATGGCGTTTCATACCATGAAGAAGTACGACGGCTTCTGATTCATGGGGTGTTGCACGTGATGGGGTACCGGGATTCGACCAGGCGCCAGCGCATGGGAATGCATCGGTGGGAAAACAAATATCTCCAACAACTTCAAACTTGAGGTAGGATGTACGAACGAGTGGTCGAGATCATCATGTTCCTGGTCAATGAGCTGAAATCGAGCAAACAGCTCAGTGAGGTTGATGTAGCCGTCCTTTCGAACAACGGATACACGGCGAGCGAAATCTCGACGGCGTTTTCCTGGCTGTTTGAACGAATGAACGTCGGCCAGGCCATGGTCGAACAGTCCGAGGCGAATCCCGCATCTCACAGAATTCTGCATGATGTGGAGAAGATGGTCATTTCGCCTGAAGCGTACGGATACTTGCTGCAGGCCCAACAGTTCAAGATTCTCACAAACAGCGACATTGAGACGATTATCGAGCGAATCATGGCGGCCGGTTTTTCCACCGTCGGAATTCCGGAGATGAAATCCTTCATTGCTGGGATGCTTTTTGATACGGACAGCCAACAGGGATCCGGCGGACGAATTTCCTGGGGAAGCAACGATTCAGTTCACTAACGCGCGCACATGGAAAAATCTCTTATCGTAGTAGAATCACCCGCAAAGGCCAAGACAATCAACAAGTACCTCGGCAAGGAGTTTACGGTCGAAGCTTCAGTGGGGCATATTAAGAACCTTCCGAAGAGTAAGATGAGTGTGGACGTCGAAAAGGACTTCGACGTCGTGTATGAGACAATCGGTGGCAAGGAAGACGTGATCGACAAATTGCGCCAGAAAGCGGGCAGGGCCGGGACAGTGTATATCGCGACTGACCCCGACCGCGAGGGAGAAGCTATCGCGGCTCATATTGCCGATGAGATCAAGGATGTGAACACCAACATTCGTCGTGTGTTGTTCCATGAAATCACGGAATCCGGGGTCAAGGAAGCGATGGCGCATCCCCATAAGATCAACCGGAATTTGGTAATGTCCCAGCAGGCACGCCGCGCCATGGACCGGATCGTCGGCTACAAAGTGAGCCCGTTTATCTGGAAAACCGTCTACTACGGGCTCTCAGCTGGACGAGTGCAGTCAGTCGCCTTGCGCTTGATCTGCGAAAAAGAAGAGTCGATAAGAGCGTTTGTCCAGCAGGAATACTGGTCCATCACAGGAGAATTCAGGACGTCTGCTGATGAGACGTTTCTGGCAAAACTGGTCAAGATTGACGGGAAAGACCCGCGAATTCCGGATGAAACGACAGTCAACGGGTATCTCAGCGATCTCCAAACGAAAAAATATGAGATCGCAAACGTGGACCGGAAGTCCGTCAGGCGCAACCCACCAGCCCCGTTCATCACCAGCACCTTGCAACAGGAGGCTGCACGCAGGCTCAGGTTTTCGGCAAAACGTACCATGATGCTGGCTCAAAAGCTCTATGAAGGCCAGGAACTCGGTGAGGAAGGCCTGACCGGCTTGATTACCTATATGCGGACCGACTCGGCTCGGTTAAGCAGTGAAGCTGTCGCACAGGTGCGGGAATACATTTATGCGAATTACGGGAAGGAGTACCTTCCGAAGGAGCCGCGTCTCTTCAAGAAGGGGAAAGCTTCGCAGGATGCGCACGAAGCGATTCGACCTACGTCGATCAAACACACGCCAAAATATGTCAGGAAATACCTTGACAAGGATCTCTCCCTTCTGTATGAATTGATTTGGAACCGATTCTTGGCTTGTCAGATGTCGCCGGCCGAATTCGAGCAAGTTTCTGTCGACGTCGCCGGAGGAGAGTATCTGTTTCGGGCCGCGGATCAACTTCCGCTGTTTCGTGGATTTCTCCAGGTGTATGATGACATGGTGGAGGAAAACGGAGGCGATGCGGAGAAAGAGGATGCCGATCCGGTTTCAAAGATCCCGGCATCGGCGGCCGTTGGTCAGCACGCGCAACTCACCAACCTGCTTCCCCGTCAGCACTTCACCAAGCCGCCGGCCCGTTACACCGAAAGCAGCCTGGTGAAAGAACTGGAGTCGCTTGGAATCGGCCGACCGAGCACGTACGCCCTCATTGTCAGCACGGTGATCGACCGGAAATATGTGGAACAACAGGACCGGAAACTCTTTGCGACGGATCTGGGACTACAGGTCAATAAATTGCTCGTCAAGTACTTTCCCGAAATCGTCAATGTGAAATTCACGGCACGTATGGAAGAAGAACTCGATACAATTGCGTCGGGAAAGGAACAGTACGTCAAAGTTATGAAGGACTTCTACGACCCCTTCATTCATGCGTTCGAAAAAGTTGATAAGATCGCTCCGACGATCAAGAAGTCGCTCCAGGAGACCACGGACGAGCCGTGTGATGTATGCGGCAAACCGATGATTATCAAGTGGGGAAGAAACGGACGGTTCATGGCCTGTACGGGGTATCCATCCTGTAAAAACACCAAACCGCTTCCGGGGGATCGGGAGAAGATGGAACACGTTGTGGGTATGACGTGTGAACTCTGTGGAGGAGAAATGGTGGTCAAGGCCGGACGGTTCGGCACATTTCTCGGATGTTCTAACTATCCGAAATGCAAGAACACGAAACCGATGACTACGGGGATCAAATGCCCCAAATGCAAAGAGGGGGATCTTATCGAGCGGAAAACAAAGAAACGGGGGAGGATTTTCTATGGATGTTCCCGCTACCCTGAGTGCGATTTCGCGTCTTGGGATCGGCCTGTGGAAGAACGATGCACGAGCTGCGGTCATTCATTTCTTGTCGCGAAGTACTCCCAGACGAAGGGGGATTATCTTAAATGCCCTGAATGCAAAGAGGAGTTTGTGCGCGAAGAAGTCGCTGTGAGGGCATAGATCCGTCCACTTTTCTTGATGCAAGCCGATGCACACTTCGATTCGCGCCTATCTTGAATACCTGGACGGAGAACGCAACTATTCGCCGAATACACTTCTGGCCTATGAGCACGATCTCTTTCAGTTTACCGAGTTCCTGAGAGCATGTCACGTCGGCTCCCTGCACGATGTGCGGAGGGAGACCCTGAGGGTGTTCATCCGGTCGCTGGTTGATTCCGGTGTCAGCAAAAAATCCGTCGCCAGGAAGATTGCGAGCCTTCGCTCATTCTTCAAGTACCTCCGCCGAAGGAATCTTGTTCCCTCCAATCCAACGTTAACGCTCGTGACTCCGAAGGTCGAATCACGCCTTCCGCAGCACCTTGATGAAAGGGCCGTGCAAGAGATGCTCGATCTGCCTGACCGTACACATGCAAACGGCCGATGTGAAGCGGCAATCCTGGAAGTGTTCTATAGCACCGGGATGCGCCTGGGCGAGTTGGTGAACCTCAACATCGGAGACATTGACCTTCATGGCGGCACCGTGCGAATCCGGGGAAAAGGAAGAAAGGAGCGGATCGTTCCTCTCGGGAAGAAGGCGAACGATGCAATTCAGGCGCACTTGCACGACCGGTCCGGGACTCAGAAAGAGCCCGGTTGCCCGTTGTTTGTTCGGAAGAACGGGAACCGCTGGTATCCCGTTGCCGTGAGTCGCATGGTCAAACGGTTTATTGCGAGCGTCTCGGAAATTGAGAAGAAAAGCCCTCACAGCATTCGGCATTCCTTTGCGACCCACATGCTGAATCGCGGAGCCGACTTGCGGGCTGTAAAGGAACTGCTTGGCCATGAAAGCCTGTCAACGACCCAGGTGTATACGCATGTTTCAACAGAAAGGATGAAGAAGGTCTATCGACAATCTCATCCGAAGGCATGACGACCAGAACGGATCTATCATGAGAAAGGAGCTTGCATATGACCATCAGCGTGACGTCCCGGCATTTCAAAGCTCATCAATCGTTGGTCGAATATGCAGAACAAGCAGTGAAACGGCTCGGTCACTTTTATGACGGCATTATCAAATGCGATGTTGTCCTGAGTTATGAAAACCCATACAAACGTACCAAGATCGCCGAAGTGATTGTCTCGGTCTATCGGTCGAGGCTCACAGCAGAAGAGCGATCGGACGATTTTTTCAAGTCCGTTGACGGGGCCATGGGGAAGGTGTTGGCTCAACTTAAAAAGTATAAGGGCCGGCTGCATCACAAGGACCGACAAACCGTTCGGAAGGTAAACGAAAAAGTCTAACGGAAGCATGACCATGGCTCTGGAGAATTTGCGCGAAACACGGAAGAAAAGCATCACGGTCGGTTTCATGTACGAGGCTAACAAAGAACGCCTGCAGCTCAGGACGCTCAACGGCGACGTGGGATTTGAAAAGGAAGTGCGGGATAAGAATATTCACCGGCCGGGCCTTGCACTTGCCGGGTATGTGGAGCTGTTCACCTATGACCGGGTTCAGGTTTTCGGGAACACTGAAATCCGGTATTTGCAGCATCTCGGACTGAAGGAGCGGGTGAAAGCGTTTGAAACCATTTTTCAATTTGATCTCCCGTGTATCATTATCACGAATGAGAATGCGATCGACCAGGAACTTCTGACGATTGCAACCGACCGCAAGGTATCCGTGTTCCAGTGTCCGTTTGAAACCACGAAGCTGGTTTTTTTCCTCAGCGATTTCCTGGATGACCAATTTGCTCTGCAAACCGTCGTCCACGGATCGTTCATCGACGTGTACGGTGTGGGAGTTCTTTTGACGGGACGTTCAGGAATTGGAAAAAGCGAGATCGCGTTGGATTTGATCGAGCGGGGCCATCGCCTTGTTGCCGACGATGTCGTCATGATCACGCGCAAAGGAGAGGGAATTCTGATGGGCGCCGGAACCGACGTCGTCAAGCATTTCATGGAAATCCGAGGTCTGGGCCTTATTGATGTGCGTTCCATTTTTGGCATCCGATCAATCCGGTTTCAAAAAAGGGTCGAAATCGTCATTGAGCTGCAGGAATGGAAACACGATGTAGAATATACCAGAACCGGCCTCGACCACGAAAGCATTGTGATTATGGGGGTTGAAATTCCCCACGTCAAATTGCCCATCTTCCCTGGCAAGAATGTGACGGTGATAACAGAGGTTATCGCCTTGGATTACCTCCTTCGGCACTACGGATATGACGCAGCAAAGGAGTTTTCCAAGCGATTGGACGCTGTGATTTCGGAGAAGGCGAGAGGGAAGCGGGTTATCGACTATTTTGAGCACGACTTTGAATAAGCGGGGGGGTGCTTTTCCTTGACAAAACCTCAATAATTGTCTATTTTTGCCCTACCTTTTTCCACGGAACGGAGTTTTTTCTTCGCTAGAGCCTTATGAGTAAGTTCAGACTCTATTATTTTTCAACGAATTCCCTCAAGTTTGTCGAGGCGCGGTGGGCGAAAACACGATTCGCTGCGATCACGCTTCTGGTCGGCGTCGTTGTCGCGACGACGGTCTTTGAGGTGAACCAGTATCTTGAAGACTTCCTTGGATTGGGAATGGGAAGAGCCTCTGTGTTGTCGTCAGAGAATTCTGTGCTTCGTCAGCAGCTCAGTGTTTTGTCTGGACGATTGTCCGGCCTTGAGCGTCAGTTGGCGAGCCTGAATGATCGGGGGAATGAAATCCGCGTGTTCGTGGATTTACCAAAAATCGACGAAGACACGAGGCTTGCAGGTGCGGGCGGCACTGATGACCGTGTCGAGTATGGCGTCCCGTCGGACGTGAATGAGCTTCTCCGTGAACTTCACGGAATGTCGGCAAGGGCCGAGAGGGAACTTCTTCTGCAATCGAAAAGTTATGAGGAGGTAGTGGACCGGTATGACGAGAACAAGACTCGGTTTGCTCACCTTCCCGCCATCAAACCAATGGTCGGGTATTACTCGGTCCATGGTTTTGGTGCGCGGCTTCATCCGATTTTGCGCATCGTGAAACCGCATGAAGGGATGGACATTGCAAACGACGTAGGAACGCCGGTGCACGCAACGGCTGATGGGACGATCGAATATGCAGGTCGCACGGGAGGCGGGTACGGCGTCATGGTTGAGATCGCTCATGGATATGGATACACCACGGCGTTTGCGCACCTCAGCAAGGTTCTGGTCAAAGAAGGGCAGAGGGTGAAAAGAGGGGATCTGATCGCTCTCAGCGGGCGGACAGGTCTTGTGAGCGGACCTCACCTCCACTACGAGGTGAGACTGAATGGCATTCGCCAGAACCCTATCGATTATTTCTTTGATGATATCAACTATCTGGAATACAGAGACCAAAGTCTCGTACTTGACTGATTAAATTCGACAGAACGCATTCCGGCTGTAAGGATGTGTGGAGATGATTTGGACAATTGAACTCGCCTCGTACCTTGACGATGCTCCATGGCCTGCGACCAAAGACGAACTTGTTGACTATGCGGTGCGCACAGGGGCTCCAATGGAAGTGATTCAGAATCTCGAGGAACTCGAAGACAGTGAAGAGCCCTTTGAGAGCATCGAGGAGATCTGGCCGGATTATCCCACGGATGAGGATTTTTTTTACGAGGACGAAAAGGACTACTGACATCGCTCAGAGCCGGTTGCGCGCCGGCTTGTTGTTTCACTCGATTTTCAACCCAGCGAAGGCTGCTGGGTTTTTTTATTGTTCCGAGGTATGACCCGACTGTTTTGTTTTCTTGCCCTCCTCGCTGTAACTTTCTCCTCTTCGCTTGCCCAGCTTGCTCTTTCTGAGTATGAGGTCCGAAAGATTGTCTTTGGCGGAAACTCGGAAATCAGCGAAGACGTTCTCCGATCCCTGATTGAGACAAAGGAAACGCCGGGGTGGTTCTGGAAAACCCTTGGGAAAATCAGTACGAAGATTGGCGAGGCCCCCCGGTATTATGATCCGGTGGCGTTCGAAGGGGATTTGGGCCGGCTACGAAGATTCTATGCGGATCAGGGGTTCTTTCACGCCTCTGTTGATACCTCCCTGGAATTTCACCCTGACGATCAGGTTGTGGACCTTGCCTTCCGCATCCACGAAGGAGCGCGCTCAATCATTGATACTCTTGAACTTCGAGGGATCTCGGGACTTCCATCGATTCTCAGAGAAGACATTGAAAAAAAACAGACGCTCAGGAGGGGAGATCCGTACATTGTGCAGGATGTTGACCGCGAATTGCGTCGAATCGTCGGCACGTTTGCCAATCATGGCTACGTCCGCGTTGGGGTCGATACGGTGATTGCGCGCCAATATGCCAGCACGAACAACGTCACGCTCATTTTCTCTTTCAGCGCCAACGAGCGGTACAGTTTCGGCCGCATAACAGTGGAACATGACACCACCGCGACAGAGCGTGTCGAAGAAGATGTCGTTCACCGTCACCTTGATTTCCAGGAGGGGGATTTCTACAGTGAGGAGAAAAAGGTCGACAGCGAGCGAAATTTGAATCGTCTCGGCGTCTTTGAAGCGAGCCGGATCGAACCTGTCGTCAGCCGGGAGGCCTTGAATTCACTTCAAATCCCGATAAGGGTCTTTGTCAGACCGAGGCCTTTTCACGAACTGACGCCGGAGATCGGTGCCTACGACGAGAACAGCGCCTTTAATCTCGTTGCAGGCGTGGGTTACAACAATCGGAATTTCTTCGGCGACGCAAGGAATTTCCTGACAAGACTGCGCGTCAGTCTACAGTCCATCCAGGATATCGAGTTCTCACGTGTCTTCAGCGAAACTGGATTTCGTGACAGTTCCCTTGTTTCCAGGATCGAAGTGTCGAGCCAGGTCATTCAGCCATATGTCTTTTCAAACAAAGTCAGCATGAGTGTCACTCTGGCGGCGCTTTTGGAAAAACAGAAATCATACTTTGCACCTATCTACCAGGCACGCGTCGGATTGAATGCACAACTCGGCCGGTATACACGGGGAACGATAGAATTCAATCTCGAACGGGTCGATCCGACTCTAGTCGGCAGTGATACAACGAACGCGAAACGGGAACTTGATAAACGTGAAGACCTGAAACGTCAGTTTAACTCCATTCTTACAATGACAATTCAGCGGGACAAGCGGGACGATTTGTTCACGCCGTCGGAGGGATTTTTCCATTTGTTGTCGATCGAAGAAGCGGGCTTTCTTCCAAAGATCTTCGGCGGATTGCTTGGCTCGGAGCTTCCATTTGCAAATTACTACAAGATTTCCGGAGTTGCCCAATGGTATTGGGATGCCGGAACAGACCGTAGGTTCATTTGGGCCGGCAGGGTCCGAGGCGGGTTTGCACGGCTTTATGACAATTTTACCGTGCCGGTACCTATCACGCGACGCTTCTTTTCCGGCGGGAGCGAGAGTATTCGCGGCTGGAAATCAAGGGAACTGGGGGCCGTTCCGTTTCCAAATCAGGGAGGAAATACTCTCTTCGAGGCGACCCTGGAAGGACGATGGCACCTGTTCCGCCACGCCGGAAGCCTGTGGTTCATCAGTCTTCCGAACATCTCCCTTGTAGGTTTTTTCGACGTAGGGAACATTTGGACGGATCTGAAATTCATTCGGGCCTCAGAATTCGCAATGGCCGCCGGCCTCGGGTTCCGTTGGGACACAATCGCAGGCCCCATTCGGATCGACCTTGGACTCAGGGTGTACGATCCCTTTGAAACAACCGGGCGCAAGTGGGTGACCGAACGGCGGTTCTTCCACGATACGTATAGTCTTGTTCATTTCGGAATCGGGCATTCGTTCTGACATGGGATGGAATCGGGTCATAGGGCAGAAACAGGTCAAGGAACTTCTGAGACGTGCTATCGGCGCCGGGCAGGTCGCGCACGCGTATTGCTTTTACGGGGAGGAAGGAGTGGGGAAAGATGCACTGGCCATCGAATTCGCCCGGGCTTTGAACTGCGAACGCCAGGGAACAGATTCCTGCGGCGAATGTTCCAGCTGTCGGAAGATCGAGGTTCTCCAACATCCCCAGGTGCGCTTTGTCATCGCTCTTCCTTCAGGCAAAGGTGAAAAAACAGGAGATGAGCCGATCAAAGGATTCACAGAGGATCAGGTCTCCGCGTTGCAAGCGGAGATGGCAACCAAGGCGCGCGATCCGTACCACAGGATCTCCCTCTCGAATGCCAATTTCATTAAAGTAAACAGCATCCGTGAAATCCGGCGGCAGGCAGCTTTGACGCCGTTTCAAAAAGGGAAAAAGGTATTCATCGTTTCGAATGCTGAGGCCATGAATCTCGAAGCCAGCAACTCACTCCTGAAGACCCTTGAGGAACCTCCTGCAGATACAGTGATCATGCTCACGACCTCCAGGAAAGAGCAACTCCTCTCCACGATTGTTTCGCGATGTCAGCAGATACGATGCGGACCGTTGAGTGAAGATGAGATGACCGAAGCTCTGAAGACGCGCGACGGAGTCGCAGAAGCGGAGGCCAGGTTGGCTGCGTCCCTCGCCAATGGGAGCTTTACGGCCGCGCGTGCGCTTGCTTCGGAGGACATGTCGGAGATGCTTCAGCAGGTGGTCCATTTTCTTCGACTTGTGCTGGGGACGAGCAGTGTTGCGCTGCTTGATGGAGTCGAACATATACTTTCATCGATGGAGCGCGCGGAGGCCAGCCGATGGTTAAGATTGGTTCAGGTATGGCTTCATCAGGCGCTCGCGGTTCGAGAAAGACACGGAGCGAACTCGGAAAAAGATCTTGAGAATTTCATCAGAAAGTTTCCTCACGCGGATCTGCTGCGGGCGGCAGATGCCGTTGAGCGTTCAATTGCTCTTGTAGAAAAAAATGTGTATCTTCCTCTTATCTTCATTACGCTTGCCGTAGAGTTGAAAGCCTGTATCCACGGAAAACCTCCTGCAACCGTCGACAGTGGCCTCCCCTCATAAACGCCTTCTTGTCACCGCCGCACTGCCATACGCCAACGGGTATCTTCATCTGGGTCATATGGCCGGGGCCTATCTTCCCGCGGACCTGTACGTTCGGTACCACCGGCTCAAAGGGAAGGACGTCTTGTTTCTCTGCGGCTCGGATGAGCACGGCGTTGCAATAACCGTGACGGGGGAGCAGGAAGGGCTTACGCCGCAGCAGGTGATCGACCGCTATCATCCGGCGAATGAAGAAGCTTTTCGGAAGTTTGGGATGAGCTTCGACCATTACTCCAGGACTTCCATCCCCCTCCATCACGAAACAACCCGTGAATTCTTTCGAAATTTCAGCGATCGTTCTCTCCTGAAAGAAAAGAGGGAAAAGCAGTTGTTCTGCGAGAAAGACAACATGTTTCTGGCGGACCGCTATGTGGAGGGAACGTGTCCGAAATGCGGCTATGACCAGGCGAGGGGGGACCAATGCGAGAATTGCGGGAGCTGGCTCAACCAGGTCGAATTGATCAAGCCAAAGTGCAAACTGTGCGGGACCACGCCCGTCGTGCGGGAAACGACGCATCTTTATTTTCCCCTGGGTCAGTTCCAGCGAAGGCTCGAGAAGTATGTCAAGGAGCGCAACAAACGGGACGGATGGAAGGAAAACGTCCTTCGGTACTGCGAAAGTTGGTTCAAGGCGGGTCTCGAGGATCGGGCCGTTACGCGCGATCTCAAGTGGGGTGTTCCTGTGCCCGTGAGCGGATTTGAAAACAAGGTTATTTATGTGTGGTTCGATGCGGTTTTGGGATACATCACGGCGGGGAAAGAATGGGCCGCTCGACAGGGAAAAAAGGAAGCTTGGAAGGATTATTGGCAGGGAACCGAGACAAAATACGTCGCCTTCATCGGCAAGGACAATGTTGTCTTCCATTGTATCGTATTTCCGGCCATGCTTATGGGATGGAACGACGGGGAAGAAGAGCAATATGTGCTCCCAGAAAACGTGCCGGCAAACGAGTTTTTGAATTTCGAGGGACAGAAGTTTTCGAAGAGCAGGGGGTGGGGCATCGATCTCAGGGATTTCCTTGATCACTTTCCGGCGGATTATCTGCGCTACGCACTGGCTGTGACATTGCCGGAATCCCGCGATTCGGATTTCTATCTCAAGGATTTTCAAGCGCGCGTGAACAACGAACTTGCCGATATTCTCGGTAACTTCGTAAATCGTACCCTCGCATTTACACAACGCTCGTTTGGCGGAGTCGTGCCCCCCCGGCGGAAAATCGAGGCACTGGACCGGGAAATCCTAGAAATCCTTTCAACCGCGCCGTCGAACGTGGGGAATTTATTTGAGAACTACCGGCTTCGCGACGGAGTGACGGAGGCAATGAACCTTGCCCGTGCCGCGAACAAGTACTTCAACGATAGCGAGCCGTGGAAGACTGCCAAGTCGGATATGGATCGATGCGGAACGACAATTCACATAGCCCTGCAGCTTGTTCGCTCGTTGGCGATTCTTTTCGAGCCGGTCACCCCACAGATCTCCCGTACGATTTGGAAGATGCTCAACCTGAAGGAACCCATTGGGCCTGGGTTCTGGGACACCGCTGCAAAACCAGGTCTGGACGAAGGCCACACGCTTAACCCACCGGAGATACTCGTGTCCAAAATCGAAGACAAGCAAATCGACAAAATATTGCAATCGGCAGGTGTGGAACGGTCATTGACGCCCGCAACGACGGGAATCAAGCCGACGATCAGCTTGGAGGATTTCAAGAAAATCGACCTGCGCGTTGCGAAGGTCGTCGAAGCGGAGAAAATTCCAAAGTCCAGCAAGCTTCTGAGATTGAAGGTCGAGGTTGGCGGCGAGGTTCGTCAAATTGTCGCGGGGATTGCTCAACAATACGAACCCTCTTGGATGGTTGGAAAGCTGCTCGTCGTGGTCGCAAATCTCCAGCCCGTAACCCTGATGGGAAACGAGTCACGGGGTATGTTGTTGGCAGCCAATGCGGACGACGGAAAGCTCTCAATCGTCACAATCTTGGACGACCTTCCTCCTGGGACTGCTGTCCGCTAAGCGCAGATGTTTTTCGTCCTCGTGATCGTGCGCGTCCTTTTGTGCATTCCGTTGTATCTTGCTTAAGTTTCAGTTTTGCCCTATATTTAGAGGATCAAAATTGAAACTTTTTCGCAATCCAGGGCAGTTTTCTTGGCACCCCTCAAGAATCTTCTCAGTTTCGTCAAAATCGAGCATACTCTCTTTTCGCTGCCTCTGATCTACAGCGGAGTCTTCCTTGCGGCGAAGGAGCTTCCGTCTCCAACGCTATTCCTCCTTGTCTTGACGGCGGCGCTTGGTGCTCGTACCACAGCCCTGGCACTGAACCGCATCATCGATCGGGAGATTGACCGGCGGAACCCCCGAACATCTCAACGGGAACTGGCAAGCGGTAAACTGAGCGTCACAGAAGCGACTGTTGTCCTCGCTGGGGGCGTGGTTCTCTATCTTGCGTCGGCAGCGCTGATTTCGACGTTCTGCCTTCTTCTCTCGCCGATCCCGCTGTTGATTTTTACCGCGTATCCGTACATGAAGCGATTCACTCCCCTGGCTCATTTCGGGGTGGGACTGGGTCTTGCCATGGCCCCACTCGGAGGGTGGTTTGCGGTTCAACAGTCGTTTGAGAATCTTCTTCCCGGTGCCCTGCTCACTCTGTTCACTCTTTTCTGGGTGGCCGGATTCGACATCATCTACTCGACACTCGACGAGCTGTTCGACCGCCAGGAGAACCTCTATTCCTTCAGCGCCCGATATGGAAAACGGATCGCTCTGAGGATCTCAGGATTTCTCCACGCAGCGGCGTTTGCGATTCTTTCGGCCCTCTTCTTGACATATGTTCGTGCAATCGGTTCCTTTGTGTTTCTTCTGGCTTCTGGATATTTGCTGTATCTGGAGCATAAGAAGTCGGAGGATGTGGAGCTTGCGTTTTTCAGGATTAACGCTATCGTGGGCTTCGCGGTCTTGGGGATGGTGATCAGCGGAGTCTATTTCAAATGAGGATCGTCCTTGGCATCTCGGGGTCTTCGGGAGCCGTGTATGCACGGGAATTTCTCAGTCTTTGTCCGGGCGACAAGTTTCTGATTGTGAGCAAATGGGGGAAAGTCCTGCTAAAAAATGAATTAGGGATCAGCGAACGGGACCTTCAGCCGTTGGTGAAACGACAGTTCTCCGACGATGATTTGACCGCCCCCGTCGCCTCCGGGTCGAACCGGTTCGATGCCCTGGTCGTTCTTCCCTGTTCGACCTCGACGCTGGGAAAGATTGCATCCGGCATTGGCGATACGCTCATTACCCGCGCTGCTCAGGTTGCGCTCAAGGAGCGATATAAGTTGGTCCTGTGTTTGCGTGAGACACCAATGTCCACGGTGTCTCTGGAACAGTGTGCCAGGCTTTCCCGGGACGGTGCGATCATAATGCCGATTTCCCCGCCCTTGTATTTTGTGCCCAAGTCCGTGGACGAGTACGTCCAGGCGTTCGTGCACAAGGTTCTTGGGATCATCGGAGTGCGCGAAGCCAGGGGGTGGCGCGCCGAGGAATTGGAATAGCGATGTTTCAGGCGCTCGGTGAATTTGTCCGCCACCTCGAATCAATCGGCGAGCTTCACAGGGTCAAGAGGGAAGTCGACCCGAAACTGGAGATTACCGAGATTGCCACGCGGGCTCTTCGTGAAGGGAAACCCGCACTGCTCTTTGAAAATGTAAAGGGCGCACGATTTCCTCTGGTCGTGAACGTGTATGCAAGCGACAAGCGTCTTGAACACGCTCTGGGGACACATCCGGAGCGGCTGGGGAGGGACTTGATCGGCTTCATTGAACAGATGATGCCACCCCGCTTCGGTCCGCTGTGGGAACACCGTAGCCTCACACGTCGATTGATGGGCGCACGTGCAGTGTCTGTTGCTTCGGGGATTTCGCAGGAGGTCGTCTCGCAAGGCTCGTTTAATGATCTGCCAATCCAGGTCTGCTGGCCTAAAGACGGGGGCAGGTTTCTGACCCTCGGCCAGGTTGTCACGTATGATCCTTCCGATGGGAAGAGAAACATCGGCGTGTACAGGATGCACGTCTATGGAGACAGGAAGACGGGAATGCACTGGCAGATCCAGAAAGGGGGCGGATTTCATTATCACCGGGCCGAGCAACGCCGTCAGGATCTCGAGGTAGCCGTTGCGCTGGGAACCGATCCGGCAACGCTTCTGGCAAGCGTTGCTGCACTCCCCGAAGGAATCGATGAAGCGTTGTTTGCCGCGTTCCTTCGTGGAAGGCCGACCCGATTCGTACACGGGAAGTCCCTCTCAATCCTGGTTCCCGCAGCGGCGGAATTTGTGCTTGAGGGAACAGTCCCGCAGGGAGAACGAAGAAAAGAGGGACCGTTTGGGGATCATTTTGGACACTATTCGCATGCGGCGTCCTTTCCGGTTTTTCATTTGAAAACGATGACACATCGCAGGCGTCCCGTGTACCCCGCGACTGTTGTCGGCATTCCTCCCATGGAAGATAAGTTTCTTGGAGACGCTACGCAGCAGATCCTTGGTCCACTTGCAAGAGTGATTCACAAGGAAGTCAAGGATGTATGGGCGTACTATGAGGCGGGTTTCCATAATCTGCTCGTCGTCTCTGTCGAGGAGCGTTACCACAAAGAAGCGATGAAAGCAGCGTTGGGACTTCTTGGAACTGGTCAATTGTCGCTGACAAAGTGCCTGATCCTTGTTTCGGAAGAGGTCGATCCCAGAACCTGGAAAGCTGTCCTGGGTGCGGTGAGAGAGCATTTTGATCCATACCGGGACTTTGTTTTGCTGCCAAAGGTTCCCCTGGACACTCTGGACTTCACCAGCTTTACGATGGAGTTGGGAAGCAAGATGATTCTCGACGCGACAAGGAAGGAGCGACCTCGTCGGACCAGACGTGCGATCCGCCTGGACGCCAAAGGGGTAAGAAGCATGGATCGGCGAATTGTTGACGCTCATGCTGTGGAGGAAACGCTGCTCCTGGTCAAGGCAAAAAAGGAGGGGAGAGCCGTTGTCGAGAAACTCGTCAAACGGAAAGAACTCCAATATTTCAAGATCATCGCGGTAGTAAGTGAAGACGTGGACATCCGCAACCAGGAGAATTCGATCTGGGGTGTGTTCACGCGATTCGACTGCGAGCGCGATGTCGTCTTTTCTGAACAGACGATGATGGGAATTGCCCCCATTTACCGCGGAGTGATGGGGATAGATGCAACATGGAAACGCGGATATCCTGAACCTCTCATCATGGATCATCGGATCGTCAGGAAAGTCGATGACCGGTGGGAGCAATACTGGAGATGAAGTACATGAACGATCGTTTTCACCCTCGGGACAAGAACCTCGTTCCCATCTGGGAAAAAATCCAGAAAGGGGACCGTCTTACCTTTGAAGACGGTGTGGCCATGTTTCGCTCTTCTGACGTCATTTCGCTCGGGAAGATGGCGCACAATGTTCAGCGTCGGAGAAGCGGCGACGCGGTTTATTTCGTGCTCAATCAGAAAATTGAGCCGACAAATGTCTGTGTCTTGTCCTGCAAGTTTTGTGACTTCGCGACGAAGCAGGGGAGCGCGGATGCCTACGAGATGACGATTCACGAAATTGTCCATAAGCTGACTCCGGAGATCCATGAAGTCCACATCACCGGCGGTCTTCATCCCGACTGGGAATGGGAATATTACCTTGAAATGCTTCGGCAGATCAGGAAAAATCTCCCCAACGCGGATATTAAGGCGTTTACCGCGGTAGAAATCGACTTCTTCCATAAGAAATTCCGTATGCCGATCGAAGAGGTGCTGATCCAGCTGAAAGATGCCGGTCTCAGGACGATGCCGGGCGGTGGTGCGGAGGTGTTTTCCGAGCGCGTCCGCAGGCTTCTTTTCAACCAGAAAATCGGAGCAAGAACCTGGTTTGAAGTGCATAGGACGGCTCACAAGCTTGGTATTCCGACAAACAGTACGATTCTCTACGGCCACATTGAGACCATCGAGGAGCGGGTGGAGCACATGCTGAAGCTGCGGGAAGCCCAGGATGAAACGGGAGGCTTCCTCACGTTTATTCCCCTCGCATTTCAGCCGGGTGATACCGGAATCAAGCCCCGGGGCCGGTTTACGTCGGCTATCGACGATCTCAAGATGATCGCAATTTCGAGGCTGGTGTTGGACAATTATCCTCATATCAAAGCCTATTGGGTCATGCTCACGGAGGAGGTTGCGTCTGTTGCGCTGAACTTCGGCGCGGATGATATTGATGGAACCGTGGGGGGAGAAAAGATCGCTCATGATGCAGGCGCGATCAGTCCAATGACCCTGGCAAAAGAGCAGATCGTAAAAATCATCAGGGATGCCGCGAAGATTCCCGTTGAGCGAGACGTGTATTATAACCCCCTTAAGCTCCATGCAAGTAATATTGTCGGCAAGATACCTTATTTGAATTCGGTTCCGTTCTATGAACATCTTGAAAAGCGCGAGTTTAAAATAATGCCGATGGCGCCCAGAAGGATGGGGCTTCTGGCCGCGGAGGGGCAGGTCGATGCAGGTCTGTTTTCCCTGGTTGATTATCTCAATCAGCAGTCATCGCTGGAGATGATGAACTATGGCATAGCGACGCGGGATCAGGTGAGAAGTGTTCTCCTGTTCTCTAACCATGGTTGGGGAGATCTTGAGGGGAAAACAATCGGCATCACCGACGACACTGCCACTTCGGTTCATTTGTTGGGCGTTTTGCTGGAAAAGAAATATGGGGTGAAAGCGAACCTGGAACGAATGCACAGCGGAGTCAATGATGTGCGGAGTTTCGATGCGGTTCTTCTTATCGGAGACGAAGCGTTAAAAAGCAGCAAAACGGGGCTTAGCGGCTTTGAGATTGTGTATGATCTTGCGGAGGAATGGTACACATGGCAGCAACTGCCGTTTGTCTTCGCCGTGTGGGCCGTCCGGAAATCCATCGCTGAAGGCCAAAAGAATGAATTGAAAAGGTTGGTCGAACAGTCCCTGGAAACAGGAGAGACGAATTATGAAACCATTGGCGCCCTGCATGCACGGCGACTGGGATTAACCTCTCAGGAAGCGGCTGAATATCTTGGAGGATTCAACTATCGCTTGGGCGGGCGAGAGCTACTTGCCATCGAGACCTTCAAGTCGTTCCTCCCACATGTCAAGGATTTCTTGAATCAGAAAACGAAGGTGTGAATGTCCGATACTCTTGTCAAAAGGTTTGAGAATCTGGTTCAACAGGGAACGCAGCTCGCGCCACAGGGCGGATTCGAGTTCTCGGGGTATAACGCCCGTTTACAGAATAAGTATCTTGAATGGCGCAAATCATGCCTCGAAGCGCTGGAACAGGCGGGACCAATCGGCGTTCCATACAAGAGCAAGATTCTCGGGGATCCAAACGGCGGTTTTTTCTTTCAGGCGTCGGCGCAACTGATTGTCAATCAAATGAAGGAATTATTCGAGAAGATCAAAGCCTCCCCGGAGCTTGCGGCGGCTCCAGCCCAAGCCCAGCCCTCGCCCGTGGTAAACTCTCAAGGTGTAACGGGTTCGGAGACTGGAGGAGCGCGAGTTCTCAAACCACCGCCCAAAAAGGGCTCCGCGGTTCCTCCGGCCATCCCGCCGCCGGTACCGGCCGGCAGCTGGGAAAAAAAAGTTTATGTGATCGGCGAAGATATGGATCCGCTCAGGCAGCAGTTGTCACAGTTCCTCCAGGAAATCGGTCTTGAGGAAGTGCCATTGAACCGGGAACACGGTAAGATGCTTGCGCTGGACAAGATCTCTCACGAAAACGATATCCGATTTGCCTTTTTTGTTTTCAATTCCGATGACCTGGCTTATGCCATGTTCGAGCTTGGCCATTTTGTTGGGAAACTGGGGGCGGGACGGGTGACCGTTCTTCATATGACCGACGTTGACTTCCCAAAGAATGTGCCGGGGATCAACCTCAAACCGATCGTTGTGAAACTCGAAGAGGCAAGCCTGTCGCTGATGAGGGAACTCAAATCGGTCGGATACCAGATTTCCCTTTAGAATTGTTATGACTCTTCACGAAATATTCGACGACGTTCGAGCGGGAAAGCGCCTGACAGGTGATCGGGGTCTGTATTTGCTCAAGCATGCCGAGCTTTTGGATCTCGGAGATCTGGCAAATGAAATTCGGTTCAAAAACAACCCCAAGCCTTGGGTTACTTTCGTTGTCGACACAAATCCCAACTACACGAATATCTGTACGGTCGATTGCATCTTCTGTGCCTTCTACCGTCATCCCGGCGAAGAAGGGGAGTACACGTATAGTGTCGATCACATGATCCAGAAATTCAAAGAATCGGCGGCTCAGGGTGTCACGACGGTTCTTCTTCAAGGCGGGGTCAATCCTTCACTTCCTTTCGAATACTACACCGAACTTGTTCGAAGAACCGTTGCTGAGGTTCCGGAAGTGTACCCGCATTTCTTCTCTACGTCAGAAATTATCGGAATGGCAGAGGTTGCCGGGATGAATGTCCGTGAGGTCTTGAAGCGTCTCTGGGATGCGGGACTACGCTCCATCCCGGGTGGAGGGGCGGAGATTTTATCCGACCGCGTGAAGAAAAAGATCAGCAGCAAGAAGGGGACGTCGGCGGATTGGCTGGGGGTGATGCGCGAGGCCCATCTCCTGGGTTACAAGTCCACAGCCACGATGATGTACGGACATCTTGAGACCGACGAAGATATCATCGAACATCTTGAACAGGTTCGTTCCCTGCAGGATGAGACTCGAGGCTTTACCGCTTTCATCCCATGGTCGTTCAAGCCCGGAAACACGCCGCTTGAAAAGATCATTCCGCACTACGCAACGCCGACCCGCTACCTGCAAATGATATCGTTTTCACGGATCTACCTGGACAACTTTCAGCACATTCAGGCTTCGTGGTTCTCGGAGGGGAAGAAAACGGGGCAGATTGCGCTTCATTTTGGCGCCGATGATTTTGGAGGCACCCTTCTGGAGGAAAATGTTCACGCGGCGGCGAATTTTGTGAACAAAACGAATACGGAGGAGTGCAAACAACTTATTCGTGAGGCGGGATTTACCCCGGCACAGCGGACAACACTGTATGAAATTCTCTCGGCGGAGGAGCAGGAAGCGGCGGCCTAGCGTTGATTCCGGAAAAGAACCAAAAAGAAACAACGCAGAGGCTCAGAGGACGCGGAGGCACGCAGAGGGTTTTTCATTTGCAGCAGTCTCTTTCATCTGGGGAGGGTGAGACGGGGAGCTCATATAATGCCACCAGCTTGACGCTCTGCGATTTCTCCCCGCCTGCCTGTTGGTACAACCGAGGCCGGGCAGGTGCGACCTCCCCGCCAGCCTTGTTGAACTCTATGGGGCGGGCTGGCGCGACTCTGCGTTGAAAAACCAAAAAGACACAACGCAGAGGTGTCAAGGACTTAGCAAAGTCCTCCGAGGATTTTCGGTGCTCTCCACAGCTTTGCGACGAAAACCTCCAGACGTGTCTACAGGATGGCGTTAGGATGGGCTGTCAATCAGGCCCGCCAGATTTTCGTAGAAGATCTTCTTGATCTCCGGGGTGGGGATTCGCATTTCCTGCACGAGCTTGAGTTGGTTGTCAAGAATATCGTAGCGATAACCCCTCGGCATCATTCCCGAGTCGGATCCAAACAAGATTCTACCCGCACCGAACACTTCGAGCGCCTTTTGGTAAACCTTTCTCAGGTCGGGTTTCTCGGGATGGTGTTCCATCCAGGAGTTTGATCCGGCCGTGTCGACGTAGACATTCGGACATTGTTTTCCGACCTCCAGGGTTTCGGTAAACTTCCCGGCGCCGAAGTTCGGGATAACCCATCTGACTTGTGGGAACTTCTTCGCAACGGGAATCAGGTCTCGCGGATCGGCAAACGCGTCGTTGATCACCGTCGGGACACCGGCAAAGTCGCGCGGTCTGATCAGTAATTTCCCGAAATGGACAAACACGATCCCCTTTGACTCCTGAACCAGGTTGTACAACGGATAGAGCCATTCGTCGTTCACACCGATTTGATACAATGATGGGTACAGGAAGATTCCCCGAAGTTTGTCCTGCTTGAGCCGTTTTTCCGTGTTCTCCATCAACATGTTTGAATTCGGGTCCACGGTGAAGAATCCGGTAAAACGTTTCGGATACGCCTGAACCGCCTGAACAACGGAGTCCTCATCTCCCGGCATGCTGCCGATGAGTATCAGACGCTCGATCTTCCATTTATCGATGGCGTCCGCCCATCGCTTCGCAAGCTGAACCGGATCTTCGCCGGGGATTTCAATATGACCCTTCATGGCGATGTTCTTCAGCTCTGAACTGATATCTGCCCGGTTCGGTTTTTGCTTGACTAGAAAGCGAAAGAAGGAATTGGAATAGAAGTGGACGTGAGCGTCGAATATCTTGAACAATCCGATCATCGAAACGTTTGGTTTCTGTTAGACAAAAATGAGTTCCGGCACAGCGGGAATGAGCTTCTTTTCCGATCCGAGCGTGAAAAGCGTTTCAAGAGCCTTCCTGCCCCGTTCTCCCATATCGACAGTGAGTTCGCTGACATACATCCTCACAAAGCGCCCGCCTAAATCTTCCCCGATGCCGCGTCCGTATTGCAGGGCATACGGGATAGCCTCCTTCTGATGAGTGTATCCGAAATGAATGCTTTGTCTCAGACCGTACGACAGCTTTCGGGCCAGATCGATTCCCAGATCTTTTCGAACGACATCGAGCCCTAGGGGGAGGGGGAGACCATTGAACTTCCGAGCCCAGAATTCCCCGAAATCGACAATTTTTCTAAACCCCTGTTCCGCGTAGGTGATCTGCCCCTCGTGAATCAGCAGCCCGGCGTCGAATTCGCCGCTTGCAACGCGATCCATGATCTGGTCAAACGGGATATCAACCTGATCGACTCCATCGGTGAAGAGTTTGAAGAGGAGAGTGGCTGTTGTAAGCTCCCCGGGAGTTGCCACCCTTTTTCCGGCGAGGTCATCAAGGGAAGAATACTGTTTGGAGACAAGAACGGGGCCATATCCCTCGCCCATGCTCGCGCCGGTGGTCATGATCCAATATCTGTTTGCGACGTGAGCGTATGCATGAGCCGAGATTGCCGAGACTTCCAATTCACCCTTTAATGCCCTCAGGTTGAGCGATTGGATATCCTCGAGCAGGTGATCGATCGTAACTCCTTCCAGCTTGACTTTGCCGCTTGAAAGACCATAAAACATGAACGCGTCGTCCGGATCGGGGCTGTGCCCAACCCGGATCACTTTATCCCTGAGTGGCATCTGCGGACGTGCCGTTTGTTCCCTTCGTTCCATAGTAGATTGTTGCGATGCCAAAGGTTAGTTCGTGGAATTGGACGCCGGAAAAACCTGCGGTTTGCAGGATGGTCAGAATCTCCCTCCTGTCGGGAAATTCGCGGATTGTGTTGGGGAGGTACTCGTAAGCATCACGGTTCTTTGAAACAAGGCCTCCAACGAAGGGCAGAATATGTTTCGAATAGAAGCTATAGAGCTTCCGAATCGGAAAGAAGTGCGGCCGTGAAAACTCGAGAATAAGAACGGCGCCGCCCGGTCGAAGGACCCGACACATTTCCGCAAGTCCGCCCTCCAGCGACGAAAAATTCCGAATGCCAAACGCGACGATTACGGCGTCGAACATTTTGTCCGAAAACGGCAACTGTTCCGCCGCCCCTGCTTGAAAGGAAACCATAGTTTCGAGGTTCCGACGTACGGCCTTCCGGGCGGCCACGCGCAGCATCTCTGTGGATACATCGATTCCAATGATTTCGCGGGGACGAAGCCGGGAGGCCTCAAAAGCAAAATCTCCCGTCCCCGTTGCCACGTCGAGAATGCTCTGTGGCTTCAAGGGTCGAAGAAGACGAACAGCCCTTTTTCGCCACAGGATGTCAATGCCGGAACTCAGCAGGTGATTGAGGAAATCATACCTGCCGGCGATTCGATCAAAGAGGTTGCGAACGTACAGAGGATCGTATGGAGTGCGATGATTCGGCAAGGAATCTTCCGGAATATGGGCAAGGTCACCGGTGTTTTGTGTTGTGATTGTTACTGGCTGTGAATGCACGGAATAATCAGGGAGTCGATAGCAGATCGGTGGAATCGGGACGACGGAAAGAACGGATTGAATATACGGAACATCGTTATGAATTCCAATGCAAAAAGCAGACGGATTGCTTTTGAACTCTCCAACTGCTACTTTTTCCCAGCGATGAATCGAGCCATTCTTGCAGGTCTCTGTTTCTTCCTTCTGCTTTCAGGCTGCGACGGTGGACTGACGCCGCCCCCGACCGTCGAGCCAGGCATCGCCGGTACGCTGACGGTGTTTGGTCCCTGGCCTCCTCAGGATAGTGTGAAATCCTTGTGGCTCTTTGCCTCGCAAATTTTTCCGCTTGATTCCTCAAAAATTGTGAGCGGAATTTTTCAAGGAAAGATCTTCGTTTATCCCCCTTGTTGTGTCCAACCCTCTTCATTTGATGCATCACTCCCCTATGGTTTCAATAACATGTCTTTTCACTTCCCCCTTCCTCTGGCAACGTATTTCTACATCGGGGTCCTCCAACGATTCGGCGATAACCTCGTGGAACCTCGAAGTTATCGCGTTGTTGGCGTCCTTACCAACCCGGCGGATCCTTTGCTCCCACAGGAAGTAACAGTCGGTGAATTCGAAGTTGTGTCGAATCTTTCCATCAATGTCGATTTTTATAACCTTCCGCCTCAGCCTTTTTGATGATGATGCACCTTTATATCGTCTTTCTCTTTGTTGCCCTAGAGTTTTGTGTGGCCCAGCCGCTACGGGGGGTGATTTCCGGAACGGTCAGGGATTCGGCGACGGGACAGGCGCTTATCGGCGCCAACGTAATTGTCCGTGGCACTGTGGTGGGCGCAGCGACCGACCGCAGCGGGTCGTTCCGTCTTTCTTTCCTCCCTCCCGGTACTTATACGGTTCGGGCCTCCATGATCGGCTATGCCAGCGCACAGAAAACGGAGGTCCGAGTCATGCCCGGGGGCGAAACGGAGATTTCGTTTTCCTTGACCCCGGTGATCATCGAAACGGAGCCGGTGGTGGTTACTGCGAGCAGGCGGGAACAAAATCTTCGCGAAGTTCCCGTGAGTATTACTACCGTGACGGCGGGCAATCTTCAGGAACGAAATATCATTACCATGGACGAAGCGTTAAGGTATGTCCCGGGCGTCAACTTACTGCAGGATCAGGTGAATATCCGCGGGTCCTCGGGATACAGTCGGGGCGTGGGCAGCAGGGTGCTCCTTTTGCTGGACGGCCTTCCGTTTCTTACAGGAGACACTGGAGAAATCAACTGGGAGACGATTCCCGTTGGAGAGGTCGAAAGGGTTGAGATCGTTAAAGGCGCCGGCTCCGCGTTGTATGGCTCGAGTGCCTTGGGGGGCGTGATTAATGTTCTTACCCGCGAAATGCCCGACAATCCGGAACTCCGCTATCGCGTGTTTACGGGCGTCTATGACCGGCCTCGGTTTGCCGAATGGGACTGGTCTGATCGACTGAGACTGAATAGCGGCGGGGTGTTCAGTTATGCGAATGCGTTCGGCTCGCTTCGTTATCTCCTCAGTGTGTCCCGCACGGTCGACGAAAGTTATCGGGAAAACGATACGTACCATCGCTGGATGTTCTTTGGGAAGGCAAAATATCTGATGTCGGAGAACCGAAGTCTCTCCGTGGTTTTTAATTTGCTTCGTCGGACCCATGGTAACTTCTTCTGGTGGAAAAGTCTGCGTGAGGCCACGATCCCTCCGGAAAGTCAGAGAAACGGAATGGTCACGAGTAACCGGGGCCATGTGAGCACGTCGTACAAGGAATTCCTGTCGGACCGCCTCTTCTACACGGTGAAGGGAATGTATTTCGGAAACTTCTGGAGGGATGACAGCCTGGGAAGAGTCAACAACGTGTCCTCATCGCACGTTTTCCAATTGGATATGCAAGTGACCTATGAAGTGAACAGTCGAAGCATCTTTATGGCTGGGATTGCCGGGAACGTCGACGAAGTCTCTTCGAACCTCTTTGGCCGGCATCGCGGATACGGAATTGCGG
Source organism: Ignavibacteriales bacterium (assembly GCA_016186715.1). Classification (GTDB taxonomy): domain Bacteria; phylum Bacteroidota; class Ignavibacteria; order UBA10030; family UBA10030. Next base: position 50,887 of record JACPLA010000085.1, read on the forward strand.
CGTATGCACAGGAAGAATTCGTCCCATTCGATCCCGTGCGTTTGACGATTGGAGCCCGGTACGACATGCAGAAGGCTTCCGCACTGGCGGCCGCGGCGCGGTTAAGTCCAAAACTTGCCGTTGCCGTTCCCGTTTCAAATGAAACAACCTTTCGGGGCTCAATAGGCGCCGGGTTCCGCTATCCGTCGATCGGCGAATTGTTTATCTCAAGTTCCACGAACGTGAGTCAAATCGTCATCCTGCCCAACCTGAATCTGAGACCCGAAAAAAGCCTGACGTTTGAACTGGGATTTGCCCATACGATCGGTTCTGCTGTTGCTCTCGATGGAGCCGTGTTCTGGAACGATTTCAAGGATCTGATTGAACCCAGCGTCAAAATCAAGAAAATCAAACTAAACCCTACGGATACTGTTGAAGTTAACCGTGCAGTAATTGAATTTGAGAATGTCACAACGGCACGGGTGCAAGGAGCTGAAATTGCCGTCAAAACCCAGTGGTTTGGCCGGACGTTGTCAACGGATGTCGGATACACTTACATCTGGCCAAGGGATCTTGATCAGAATGCGATCCTGAAGTTCCGGCCGCGTCATCTTCTCTACGGATCGGCATCGCTGGCGGTCTCGGACGTAAAGCTGTCGTGCGATTACCGTTACATCAGTCGTGTCGAGCGCATCGACGACAATCTGATACGTCTTGCTCCGATCATTCACGGAGATCGGCGAGTACCCATTCATGTCATGGACGTCCGAGTTTCCTCCCTCTTCTCTCCGTTCAATGTTCCCGTTCGGGTGGGGGCGATTGTCAACAACCTCTTCAACTATCACTATGTCGAGCTTGTGGGGAACCTCGCGCCGGTTCGGACGTACATGGTCACGCTTGAAGGCGCGTTATGAGTCGTCCTTGAATTCGACCGAAGAGAAGCGTATGTTACGACGAAGAACGACTTCGATTGCCGGATGTATATCGATTCCCATGCTCATCTCTTCGACAAAGAACTTTTGCCCGATCTGGACGGTGTCCTTCGTCGTGCTTGGGACGCGGGGATCGGTGCAATCGTTGTTCCCGGAACGAACGCAGAAACAAGCGAACAGGCGATAGAGCTGGCCGAGCGATACGATTGGGTGTTTGCCTGCGTCGGGTACCATCCCCACGAGGCTGCGAAGGCGACGGACCCGGATCTGGCCAGAATCGAGCAGCTTGCAACGCATACGAAGGTAGTGGCTATCGGCGAGATCGGGCTGGACTACCACTACGATTTTTCTCCCAGAGAACGTCAGCGGCGTGTGTTTCTCCAACAGACCGAAATCGCCGTGCGAATGAACCTTCCGGTCGTAGTCCATACCAGGGATTCGATTCCTGACGCATTGGATATTGCACGAAGGGCGGCGAGTTCCCATGAGGGATGGAAAGGAGCGGTCGATGCGGATCGGCGCGTCAAAGGGGGACGGGGAGTCTTTCATTGTTTTACCGGCTCCGCTGAGGAGGCGCAAGAATTATTCTCGCTTGGATACACAGTTTCGTATCCCGGAATTGTCACATTCAAGAATTCTTCTGTTCTTGAGACTTTGCGATCCATTGGGTATGAGAGCATTCTCCTGGAGACCGATGCGCCTTACCTCACGCCGGTCCCCTATCGCGGAAAGACCAATGAGCCGTCCTATCTTCCGTTGATTGCCAACAGAATTGCGGAGATCTTTCAGACGAGTCCCTCGGTCATAGCCGAACAGACAACGAGGAACGCAACAAGGCTTTTTTCACTGCCGGAATAGCTATGTCGGAACCTCCCAGCATTCTCGACATTCTGGGTCCGATCATGATCGGGCCGTCCAGCTCTCACACGGCGGGAGCCAGCCGGATCGGGTTTATCGCCCGTCAGCTTTTGAATGACAAGCCTTCAAGGGCCGAGATTACGCTCTATAATTCGTTTGCCAAAACACACAAAGGACACGGAACGGACCGGGCACTTGTCGGAGGGATTCTCGGATTCGGCCCCGATGATACGCGAATCAGGAATTCCTTCGAACTGGCGAAGAAGGAAGGACTGGAATGGGAATTCAAATTTAGCAGCGATTTCAATCGGTTCCATTCCAATACGGCCAGGATCAAGCTGACCGGGGAGCAGGGGGGGAGCGTAGATCTGACAGGCGCTTCGTTGGGAGGAGGGCGGATCAGGATTCAGGAGATCGAAGGGTTCAAAGTGGATTTCAATGCGCAGACGCATACCCTCGTGATCATTGCCGAAGATATTCCCGGGAGTATCAAGAATATCAGTGGGGCGATTGCAGAACGCGGAACGAATATTGCAAACATGTACGTGTCACGGAACGAGCAACTGGCAAACATGGTTCTGGAGATGGATCAGTCTGTCGATAAGGAGACGTTGAAAAAGATCGAGTCCTTTCCATGGGTGAAATTTGTCCGGCGGGTGGAACCGATGATCGAAGGAACCTCGAGGTACGAAAAATGAAGGAGTGAGTATGGAGTTCAATTATCTGTCCGAAATTGTCGACTATTGCAGACGGGAAGGGAAAGACATCGCTCAGGCAATGGTGGATTATGAAATCAGGAACAAAGGTACGACGCGTGAACGAGTCTACGAAGGATTGAAACGGATCCTGATCGTCATGGAGGAATCGGTAGAGCAGGGATTGACTCAGCAAGTGATCACGCCCAGCGGGATGTTGAACAATTGGGCAAAGCGAATTTATCAGAGTCCAAAGGAAACGCTCGGAGTGGCGTTGAAAAAAGCTGTTGCCAGAGCTGTTGCCGTTGGGGAGGTCAATGCTTGCATGGGAAAGATCGCAGCGGCTCCCACGGCCGGCTCAGCCGGGATCATGCCGGCGGTTCTCGTGACCATGATCGAAGAACACGGGATTTCCCGTCAGCGGATACTGGATGCGCTCCTGGTTGCATCCGCGGTGGGGCTCGTATTCGCCAAGAATTCTTCCTTTGCGGGATCCGAGGCGGGATGCATGGGGGAAACTGGAAGCGCGGCGGCCATGGCTGCTGCCTCGATTACCTATCTCCTGGGAGGTTCCGACGAGCAGATTCTCGAGTCCATCGGATTCGCTCTCAAGGCGTCGATGGGCCTTGTCTGTGACCCTGTTGGGGGACTCGTCGAAGAGCCCTGCACAACGAGAAATGCCGTCGGGGTTGCCAACGCGTTTGTCTCGGCTCAAATGGCTCTTGCCGGCATCAAGAGTCTGATCCCTGCCGATGAGGTCATCCTGGCAACCAAGGAAGTCGGCGATCTGATGTCCCCAAAACTCAAGGAATCCGGTCAAGGCGGCCTTGCCAACACGAAAACAGGCAGAGAAATTCAAAAAAAGGTTTTCAAGATTGTGAAGGAAGAGGGACGCTCTTCCTGAATCCGGGGTTCACTCCGCCGCAGTTCATGAGAAGGCTGATTTTTCCACTGGGTCTCATTCTTTTTTTTCTTATCCCCGCTGAAGCCCAAAAGCTGACGAGGGACGAGCAGGAAATTCTTTGGCGTCAGGATCAACGAATTGTTGACGACACCGTTCTTGTCCGTTATCTGAGCCACAAAGAATCCCGAATCAGAAAACAGGCCGCGATGGCGCTGGCGAATATTCAGGATTCGACGACCATTCCTTTTCTTCTCCCTCTTCTTCATGACAGATATTCGTCGGTGCGGTCGGCGGCGGCGTTTGCTCTTGGCCAGATCGGATCCGCGCTGCCGGAAGGCGACCTTGCCGAGCGTCTTCGGCAGGAAACAAACGCCGACGTGATTGCCCGTTTGCTCGAGTCGCTCGGGAAAACCGGAAGTGTGGACAGTTATGATGACGTCGTTGCCTTTGGATTACCGCGCAAACTATCAGGCCTCAAAGCCGATATTGCCATGAGTGTGGCGCGATTTGCTTTGCGGAACATCAAGTCCGATCGCGGAGTCGTGCTGTGCTTTGACCTTCTGGAAGAGGAAGATACGCGGGTGCAATGGAACGCTTTGTATGCGCTCTGGCGGATGGCCCCGCTCCCCGCGATTGACGATGAAATTACGAAACGAAAAGCCCGGTTGAAGAAGCTGGCGGTCGACCGTGCCGCAGATGTCCGAATGCATCTTGCGACTCTTCTTGGAAAAACCAAGTCACCGGACGCCGAAGAACTCCTCCAGACTATTCACCAGGCCGAATCGAGGAAGGGGATGAGCGATTGGCGGGTTCAGGTGAATCTCCTCCGGTCCCTTGCGGCGGTGTTTCCACGAAGCGATCGCGCTCTCAAAAGTCTCATGTCGTTCTTACATTCCGGTAATGAACACGTTCTCATCGCCAGTATCACAGCGGTCGGAGGATTGCCCAGGGAAGCGGTCAGAAAGTCGTCGGAAGCCGAAAACCTTCGAAAACGCTTGGAACAGCTTGCCAGGCCGTCTTCGCGACGGGCCGAAATCATCAGGGGAGAAGCGATTGTCGCCATAGCCCGGTTGTATCCTGCTGATTTCGCTTATCGAACTCTTCTCGAAGATGGCAAGTCCTCGAACTTCCTCCGTTCCAAGGTGGTAGAGGCGATGTGCATGATTCCTTCAGGCGAGAATCTCGAGTTGGTGCTGAGTCATTTGGAGGACGATTCGTTGCGCGTTGCCATGGCTGCCTGGGATTTCATTCGCAAACTGCTCGCGCCCCAGAGTTTCCGGATCGTCCTCAAGGATACGAGTGTGACAAGAGGGCTTGGGGCGAGGCTATTTCGGAAAGCAAAGGTGTCACTGCTCAGGGAAGACATGGCGATCACGACTTTGGTCGCCATGGCTCTTGGCGATTCGACCGTCTTTTCGTTTCTGAGCTTGGAAGGATATGCCGAACGCGTTGTTGAAGAGCTCATGCTTGCCTACGGCAAATTATCATCGCCAGGCGACGTCGAGCCAATGCATGCGATCCTGGAAACCCTTGGAAAATCCGGCGATATACGAGCTATTCCCGTGCTCGAGCGAGCCCTCGGTGATCGGGATCGGACGGTCGCCCTCGTTGCTGCATCGGCTCTTCAGAAAATCACCGGTCAAGACCATGGATTGGCCGTCCCTTCTTCGTCAAAGCCGATCTTTACCGACTACGACTGGAAAACGCTTGAGACTATTCCTCAGAAACAGACCGTCGAGATCAGAACCAGCAAAGGGGCAATCGAGTTGCGTCTCCGTAAGTCGGACGCGCCCTTCACGGTCCTGAGTTTCTACAAGCTTGTCAGAAAAAAATTCTACAACGGCTTGACTTTTCATCGGGTAATTCCGAATTTTGTGATTCAAGGGGGGGATCCGCGTGGCGATGGTTGGGGCGGACCGAACTACGCAATCCGATCGGAGTTTTCCCTTCTGACTTTTGGGAGAGGGGAGGTCGGAATCGCAAGTGCAGGGAAGGATACGGAGGGATGTCAGTTCTTCATTACCCACTCACCACAACCCCACCTTGACGGCCGCTATACGATCTTTGCCACTGTTCTTTCGGGAATGGACGTCGTGGACAAGATTCAGATCGGCGACAAAATCCTCAGCATCAGGCTGAAGCGCTAACGAAGGCTGTACTCCTGGTAGGTGATCTGGTGGTTCGGATCTGCCGCGGAGAGGCGGCGATAGACCGTTCTGTCGGGATGCCGGAGAAATGTTTCGGCGATTTCCTGATACTTTGTGTCGAAAAAGCTCTTGATCAACACGCTGCGAGGATTCTGCTTCTGCCGGATGTCGGCAATCGATTCGACGGCCTCGAGCATATTCGTAAGCCCTGTGACCGTTTCCGTTGCGAGGAGATCGACGCCGTCGAAATGATATTTGTGAAAGGCGAGCCGAAGCGGCTGGTACTTCAGATTCGTCAGCTCGTCGGCGAACGAGAATCGGCTGTAGTTCACCGATTGCTGCTGCCAGCTGCCGGAGAAGGCGGTCCCCGCGGATTGATTACAGATGTTCATTGCCTTCTGGAAAAACGAAGATCCGGCGAGCTCGTTGTACGTGTCCAGGTCAAATCCGATGATGAGGTAGGCGTAATAGTCGAGAAAGTCTGAAAGGGGGTCGAACTGGAATTCATCGTGGTAAAGAGGCTTGTTTGGGAAATACTCAAACTCCCACCGTTCATCGAGGATGCGAAGAATGATAGTTTCCTGGTCGGTTTTGTCGTTTTCCCGGTAGACCGATCTTCGGCTACCGACAAAGACCTGGGCCGTGTACCGGTTGTCCCCGGAGGCGGAAAGAAAAAAGATGTTCATCGAACACTGAATTTTTTCACCTCCGAAATCTTCATTGGTCCAGCGAAATGTATTAATGTACTGCTCCACATCGTTTTCAAAATTCTTCAGAAAATCACGCGAAGCCGACGATATCTGCTCAAAATTCACCGTCACATCGCAATTCAGCTCTTGTGAGAACGACGATACAAGGGGGCAGACAAGAAGAAGGAGAATCAGGCGGCGCATAGCGTTTGTCATTGTCGTAATACTTCAGTCAATATAGGCAAATAACCTGCCGTCATCAAGGGGGGAACCATGGTGATTCGCTGCACGGGGGTCTTGCTGTTTTTTTTTCCGTTACTTCTTCTTGCCGGCGAACCTGTCCGGGGAGTACGATCCGCGGCACTCGCAAGCGCGGGATCTGCCCTCCCCGTAAACCCATGGTCCGTCGATCTCAACTCCGCATGGCTCAGCTTTGCCGGCCAAACCTCGCTGGCTCTGTTTTCCATTCCGCATCAACATGGGTTGGCCGAGCTCCGGACTGTGGCTGCTGCGGCATGCTTGCCTCTTCCGTTTGGCGGTGGAGGAGTGAGCGTCGAGCGGTTCGGTTTTGATCTGTATAATGAGTCGGCCATAAAAGGTGGTTTTGGATGGCGGTTCACTGAAATAGTTTCTGCCGGTGTCACGGTCACGGGGAAATTCATTTCCATTCAGGGATATGGATCGCGATGGGTTCCGCTCGTCGCAACGGGAGTTGCACTCAAACCGTTCGACGAGCTACTGCTCGGCGGAGTCGCCACCAATGTATTCGGAGCATCAGTGGGAGCGACGAAAGAACGACTCCCCCAGACCATTTCGTGGGGACTGACGTGGATTCCCGAGGAACTCTTTCTTGCCACTTTTGAACTCAGCAAAGATGTACGTTTTCCCCTGGTCGTTCGGGGCGGCATTGAGCGCTCGATCCTCCCGGGTGCGGCTGTGCGCGTTGGAATCATCTCAAACCCCAGGACCATCTCGGCCGGGGGATCTGTGACAGTCCTGGGAGCGGAATTCGGTTATGCCGGAAAGTACCATCCTGATCTTGGATGGACACACCACGTGGAAGTAGCGCTGGAGATTGGCGAATGAGAAAGAAGCTTCTCCTCTTGGTTCTCACCGTGACACAGGCGTCTGCGCAAGACCAGATCCGGCCCGATAGTCTTGTCCTTCTCAGTCCTGAAATCGAGGTGCTTTTGGAAGATGAAACTGCGGAAAGCGAGGAGTCTTTTTTATACGGCACGATTGCAGACCTTGCCGAACAGCCGATTGACCTGAACACTGCTTCGTTTGAGGAATTACAGCAGATTCCGGGGATGACGTCGGTTTTGGCCTATCGCATTGTCTCGCGAAGAGAACGAAACAAGTTCTCGTCGTTGCGGGAATTGAGAAAAATCGATGGTATGACGGGAGACGTTTTTGAATCCGTTCGGCCCTTCCTTGTTGTCGGCCGGAACACCGATCCGGGGAGAGAAATGAAGGTTCGACTGCGTTTCCGAACGCAAAGTGACCTGCAGCCGAAACGGGGGCTTTCCGAAAAACTCTATCGGGGCTCACGGGAGAAGCTGTACCATCGGATGTCCTTTGTTTCGGAGTCACGAAGTGCTGAATGCACGTTATTAATCGGTACGGTGAAAGGAGGGGTGGTACTGGAAAAGGACGCGGGAGAGCGATTCCAGAGCGGTCATGCTGCCGGATTCCTCCAGGCAGACGTGCCGGCCGCCTCAGGGAGACTGATTCTTGGAGACTTTTCCCTTTTCTCCGGGGTGGGATTGATACTCGGCCCCCCGGGTCCTGGATCGCTGAACGCGTTCCCGCGGATATCAGGGTCTGGTCCGGGTTTTCACGGATACGCTTCGACCGCGGAAGATCTGTTCTTCCGGGGGTTGGCGTTCGCGGTCTCACTGCCGGGTCTTCACGGCTCCGGGTTTTATTCCAACCGCGGAGTTCACGCTTCCGTCTCCGATGAGGGAGCGATTACGAGGTTTGACGGAACGGGGCTTTTTCGTACCAGTCAGGAAGAGCAAACGAGGTTTGCCACCCGAGAGCGCGTGGTTGGAGGAATGATCGGCGCTTCTCCGCTTGATGGGATGCGAATCACGCTCAAGGGATACGCCATCCGATTTGCACACCCTCTTGATTTGTCACAGTACCACGATTTTCACGGACAGGACGCTTCCCTCACCGCTCTCGATTTTTCTTATACACAGGATCGGCAAACTCTTTTCTGGGAAGCAGCCCGGGATCACAAAGGTTCCGTGGCCGTTGTCACGGGTGGACAGGAGCAAATCGCGTCGACAATTCTTGTTGGCTTTATTGGCCGATGGTTTCCCCGGAGTTTCAACAGTCGGTATGGTCGGTCTCTCACCCGAAACACCGTCCCGGAAAACGAACAGGGGTTATCGCTCTTCCTGAAGTTTCCTCTCATGACCAGACTGCGGTTGAGCGTATTTTATGACTTCTACCGCCTGCCGCTTGGATCCCGCTCCATACCTTTCCCGGCTTCAGGGAACGAGGCGTTGATACTCGCCGATGTATCCCTCGGCATGGGAATGAAGATCCATGTTCTGTACAGGCAAAAATCAAAAGGAATCAAAAGTACGGAATTTGATGAATTGAATCGCCTCAGGTCACTTGTTGGAGAGCGAACTCAAAAAACGATTCGGATCAATCTTCATTACGGCGGACAGAATCGTCTCGAGTGGCAATCGCGGGTTGAAACGACCATGGTTGAATCTGAGTCGAAATCCAGAGAAACCGGATTCTTGATATCCCAGAACTTCCGGTGGACCCCTGTTGAAGGAATTCGGATTCACACGCGACTCGGCGTCTATGAAACCGATTCGTATGATTCCCGTTTATATGAGTTCGAGCACGACGTTCCAGGGGCGTTCTCTAATCCTCCCTTATTCGGAAAGGGAACGAGATCCTATGTCCTCGTCTCCGCTTCATTGATCGACGGGGTCGATGTCTCGTTCAAATATGCGGCAACGCGCAAGGAGGGGGTAAAATCACTTGGGAGCGGGCTTGACGAGGTTTCCGGCGATCTCCAAAATCGTATCTCGCTCCAGACCGACGTGCGATTCTGAACCCAAGCGGAGAGGCATCGGATGAATCCGACGCCTTGTAGAGTCCGATTCGTAATCGGACCTCA
>JACPLA010000113.1 GCA_016186715.1 Ignavibacteriales bacterium
CGATTTGGGGCTAAAGCCCAGTAAGATTTCGTCAATCTTGTGAGGCTGTGCAAAAAGTACTCTTGACTAACGCAATCACTTCGAGAGTTGCTCCTTTTTGAAGATTTTCGAAACCTAACCCCGCCCAACAGACGGCGGGCAGGCTGGTCGGGACGTCCGCCTGCGTCCGTCCGACGGACTCCGGCGGACAAGCCATCCCGACTGTTCGGCTGAGCCTTCGGCCCGAGCTCAGGCCGAGGGCTCACGGCGAAGCCTACATTTTGCACAGCCTCCCACCCGAAACAATTTTTCAACGGCCTGCTAGACTTTGAGAAACACTTCTTCTCCGACGACGACTCCTTTGTCTACGATCAATTGCCCTTGGTCATCCATCGTCATCGAAAACCTTTGCAGAGGTCGCGGCGCTGGACCTTCGATGAGCCTCCCTTCTCTGTCAAATTTGCTTCCGTGGCATGGGCATGCGATGAGCCCTTCTTCAGATTTCCAGTTGGCAATGCATCCGAGATGCGTGCACACGGCGGAAACTGTATAAAAGTATCCCTCATTGTGCCTGATGATAAATACTTTTTGTTCCTTGTTAAGCGTAACTGATCCGGCAGGGAAGTCTTCAACGCTGCCGGCCTTAAATTTTGATGGGGGCTCCCGGAGAACGTTCGGTGAAAGAAATTGAGCTGTGAGGACGATGCTTCCGGTCCCAGCAATCCCGATGGCCCCTCCCCCGATGGCCTCCAGAAAATAGCGACGGGTGATGGGTTTAAGGTCTTCTTTTTTTGTATCAGCCATGGTGAGGTTCCCATATTCATTGAACAAGCAAAGCTTCCGATGCGCGATACTCCTCCATGGTGATGCATCCTACCGGACATCGCTTCGCGCAGAGGCCACATCGGATGCAGATATCCTCATCTTTGATCATGACAGCGCCGATTTCTGAAGTGTTTTCACCTTTGACGACGATATCGTACTCTTCTTCCAACTCTGAGGCGAGTGTCTGGTCCGCCTCGAGGCGGTCAAGCGCAACAAGCTCGATACAATTCTCAGGACAAATGTCCACGCAGCCGCCGCAGAGAATGCATTCAGTTCCGTTCTCCTCTCCCAGAGGTTCAAAGATTGTGTTTACCCAACAGTGGAGGCAACGGGATGCCTCACGTTGTGCCTGATCTTCCGAGTAACCTAATTCAACTTGGGCCACCCCGATTCGGCGATCCATCGGAAGTGCAGGAATCGGCACACGCTCAGCCTTTTCATAACCCCATGATCGACTGTACGCTTTTGTATCGTCGACGACGATTTCAATTTCTCTTTCGTGGAAAGCAAGGCCTACATCCTTTTCACCTTCCCCCATGATATATTGATGAATTGACTGTGCGGCCTTTTTGCCGTTTGCGATTGCGTCAATCGCATTGCGCGGACCAAACGACACATCACCACCGGCAAAGACGCCGGGGGCAGTTGTGGCCAATGTCGTGCTATCAACTTTGATCGTGTTGCGGGGTGTAATCTCGATTCCGTCTTCGGGTCGAATCCAAGACAAATCAGAAGTCTGACCGATCGCCATAATAATCGTGTTCGCCTCAATAGTCTTTTCCGTTCCGGGAGCAAATTTTGGATTAAATTGTCCTTCCTTATCGAAAACTGAAACAC
>JACPLA010000106.1 GCA_016186715.1 Ignavibacteriales bacterium
CCATCGCTTGTGCCCACCTTCGTCACCGGGACTGCATCGGCGAACTCGGAGTTCGGCGTAAAGCCAAAAGGCTTCTTCGGCCTTACAGTCGTGACAATTGGAGATGACTCCAGGGCAGCCGCAAAGCCCGCGTCAATGGCTCGCGAGTACGCTGTAACCACGAGGTAGTATTCCTGCCCGTTGTACACTTTGTCGATATCTCGCACGTAGTCGCGGCCTAACTCAAAATATCGTTTGACTCCGGAATTCGAGCCGAACTGAACTGGCTTCGAGAGGAATTGTCCGGACGTGAGGTCAAATTCCGTATCCAGAATGACGGCAGTGGTATTCTGGACATCATAGGTCGCAATGCGCCTCCACTCCGACCTCGGGGAATTTGCAAGAGGAAGCTGGTACAGGTTGTAGCCCTCAAACGTATAATTGCCGGGTTGTGATACGGTCGTCTCGGTTGCTTTCACTCGACCCACGTTACTCCCCCACTCGATGATCACTTTACCGTCTAACTCCGTTGCCGTCACAATCGGCGAGGCAGGCGCTTGAGAAACCTGGAAGACCAGGTTATATGTGGTCTGCACTGCCGCATCATTGGCTTTCATGACTGCAACGCTGGAGAGACGGTCGCCGCCAAGGCCGGCCACCACACCCATCGTCACTTCCTGAGTGTCATTCGGCGCCAGCAAGAATGGCCCCGTACTCAACACGAGGCGGCGGTCTCCGGGTTGGGGAGAATAGTTCGTTCCCAGCCCGTCCAACGAGCCCGTTCCTGCGAAAGGATCGCCGCCGAGAGGAAATTTGGTCGGGGGAGCGCCCGGAGGCCCGGGATAGAAAAGATCCGGTGCCGTGGATGGGTTGGCAAGAAAACCGCGCAGCGACTTCCACCAGCGAAGACTTATTTCATAATTGAAGAGTGGTTGGTCGAGCGCCCCTGCCGCAAACCAACTGAAGGACGTCATGGGGAGGTTCCTGAAGCCCCCTTTCTTTTTAAGATCAAAGATTGCGGTATCGGTCGGCGCGCCTGCAACTGTCGGTCCGGCAAGAAAGTCGTACCCTATCGCGGGCGGCGGGAGATTGAACCTCGCGTAGTCCGCGTCGACGGAGTTGCCGTTGTAGACAAAGCCAACACCTAACGCGGAATCGTTCCCTGAAAGGTCGTCGCCGGCGTTGCCAAGGTCTGGGTCAGACCATTGGCACACGAACATGCTGTCGATATACAGAGCACCCTTGGCTCCGCCTCCGACATCTGCGCCACCTTTATTAATAAGCTTAATCCGGTTGAAATACAGATTTCCTAATGCATCGCCCCGCTTATACCCCCAGAGTGTGATCTGCCCCTCAAGTCCCATCGGTAGCGAGCCCGCAAAGTTATTCATATTTGTCGGGTTCAGATCGTTGAACACCGTCCAGATGACCTGATTGGCGGGCGACTTCGGGTCAGTGCCTGCCACTCCCGGCTCGTCATAGTTGCCTGAAATGAGGCTGTCGACTGTGAAATTCGCATCGAAGACAGCCTTGCCTCCGACGACATTCGGCTTTTGATATCCCGGTATGCCGTTCCTTTCGATATAAGGAGCTCCCAGGTCAGTCGGCCATTCATCCCAGTCTGTCGCATACTGTTGGACCACCACCGCAACATCTGCGTCCGAGACCGAAGAGACCCCTACGAGATTGTTCTCGGCTGCGTCCCTTCTCAATTCCTCAGCCGCCATTGTCGTGTAGTCACGGCGGATTCTGTAAATACGGGCCCGTGTATCGCCTGTACTCACCGCGGTCGCGCTGGCCCCAGTCCCGTTGATCCAACCGACCTGGTTACCGACGTTATAAGTGCCTCCACCCACACGGATGAGTTGGATGGGAGCTGGTTGGGTCCGGGCTGCATCCAAGTAGGCTTTCCCTCCCCAAACAAAGTTGTCTGCAAAAATCGGGTGCGATGTGCCCCGGGGAAATTGACTTCCATTAAAATTGGCGTCAAATGGGTTCTGGCCCTGCCCATCCGCCCGCATCCACGTCACGAAGTTATTGATGTTCAGGACGGCGTTGTTTTTTGTTTGGGCGGCAGCTTTGTTGAGCGATTGGCCTTTGCCTTGTTTCAGTTCTTCCGGCTTTTCCGCGCCAACCAGCGCAGCGGTCAGCAGTACTGAGAGCAGGCTCAACCCGATAACAGTTCTGAAGAAGATTTTCATCGTTAGCAAACGTGAACACCGATGTAATCACGCACACCATCGCGCGAATGATTCGTGAGCCGCATAATAAGCTGCTCGGAATGAGTGGCTCGGACGATTCGGATCCAGCACTTCCATTGTAAATGTAAACCGCAATCGACAACGCAGATCGAGAAACCGCTGCGCGAGCGCTTCTGCCCGGCTCTCGGGGAAATACGTTTGACCGGAGCTTAGAACAGGGAGAAACAAGAACGTCATAAGGTGGAGGACAACTGGTTTTCTGTCCATGGGAATATTCAAGCAACGATTGACAGGATTTTCGTACTCTCTTGCGAGTGTAGAAAACGGAACGCTTGCCCGCAGAATATTTAAGCAGAAATGTCCGAAAATGCCACATCCCCCTTGCGTACGGGCGGTAAGAAATGCTTGAGGAAAAATAAAAAAGGCTGTTCCCCTCACTCGGAACAGCCTCTTACGTTTATGAACCTTTCCGAAGGTCTAAAACCTTCAGAAGGTGCAGATTGGATCAGAACCCAAGCTTGAACGATATGACATTGTTCGCGTCGAAGTATTGCACCGAACGATAGGCATAGTCCACGCTGATATCGATGCCGGTGGCAGCATAGCCCAACCCGACGCCGAAGGTCCCTCCAAAAATGTTGTCCGCGGTCTCTGCTTGCGGAACCGTTTCAAAACCCCCGCGCGCAAACAGGCGAAGCGCCTCCATCGTCACACCAACTTCACCACCGAACCGGTATTCGTCCAGGTAGAGGTTGTTGTTGGTAAAGGAGCTATTCACGCTCCACACCATATTCTCGGCGGCTGTGCCTTGATACCCAAGTCCGATTTCGACCACTGAGGGAAGCTCAAAGCTTGCAGCTTCGCTCTTGTATTGCTGCTGGGGCCTTACTCCACCGGTTGCGATCGCTTCCCGCAAGAGCCCGGAACCGTCGAATTTCATCTGCGGTCCGATGTTCTTGACTGCAACGCCTAGTTGCAATCCCGAAACTCCCACCAAGCCGTGGTACTGTATTCCGAAATCGAATGCGTAGCCTGTCGATGCAACCCGGTCGATCGTTTCAGAAACGACCTTTATGGTAAAGCCAGCCGCGATGGCGTCTGTCAACTCACGGCCGTAGGAAAGGCCGAGGGTCATATAGGTCGGTGAGAAGAGCTTTCCGCCCTCGCCATCTGGGTCCTCTGAGGTGGTCAATGGAATATCGCCGATATTTAAAGCCTTGATGCTGAAGCCGACGACACCGAAATTGCTGAAACGACCGACCACCGCACCGTAGCTCACGTCTATGTCTGCGATGTAGGTCATTTGGGAGAACATCGTCTCCGCATCCCGCTTCAATCGTCCAATGCCAGCTGGATTCCAATAGATGGCTTCCACCCCGTAGCTACTCGCCAGGGAGGAACCACCCATGGCAAGGTCCCGGCCACCCACAGGAATCAGGAGTTCCGAAGCAGACGCCGTACCAATTCTTCTGTTCTGCGCTTCCGCGGTGTTAAAAGTCAACACCATCGCCACGCAGAACAGTGTCGCGTATATCATCTTGTTCTTCATAGTATAGTCTCCTCTAAAAAAATAATGAACCATGAATGCGCTCTGCATGGCGTTAAAATACGTCAGGAACTTCCTGCTCTTGAATAATGGCAAGCTTGACGATCTTCGTTACGACTGAACCGTCTGAAAGCGTTGCCTCAATGTAGGCGATGTAAATGCCGCTGGCAA
>JACPLA010000099.1 GCA_016186715.1 Ignavibacteriales bacterium
ACAACGTCCGATGAAATTCCTCCGTGTCGCCAAATGGGAGTTTCTGGAAAAAATCAAGTCCAAGGCGTTCTTGATTTCTCTCATCCTCTTACCCGTGATCATGGTGTTGTTCTCCGTTCTCCCGGGTTTTCTTGTGTCACGCGCCGAAGAGAAGGCGACGATCGTCGGCGTTGTCGATGAGACCGGGTTGATTGCCGGACCTCTTGCGAAGAGGCTTGATGAGAAGTATAAGCTTCCGGACGGTGGTCCGACCTATGTTTTGCGGAACCTTGCCGCCGAAGGCGGATTCGATCCCGGACAACTGCGGTCGTTTGGAAACCGGTTGGTTGCCGACGGCGAGATTGAGGGGTTCTTTACAATTCCGGTCGCCGTCTTCGACAGCGGAAGCGTCATCTATCGTGCGGAGAACGTCACCAACTTTCGCGTTCTGGAACGCTTCTCGCGAGCGATTGAAGAGATTGTCGTTGCGAAGCGGCTGGAGGACCGCGGATACGATCCCGGCCTGATCAAGGGCCTGTTGACCGACGTCGAGGTGAAACCTATCAAGGTCAACAAAGAGGGGGGAGAAACGGAAACAGGATTTCTCGAGACGTTCTTCAGCGCCTACGTCTTCATCATGATGCTCATGTTTGTCGTTCTCACCTCGGGCCAACTCCTGATCCGGAGCGTCGTCGAGGAGAAATCGAACAGGGTGATCGAGGTGCTTCTCTCGTCCTGCTCCGCGAACGATCTGATGGTGGGGAAGATCCTCGGCCTCAGCGGCCTGGGGATCTTTCAGCTTCTCATCTGGGGAGTCATCGGGTTGGCGATTTCCCTGAAATTCGGCTCCACGGTGTTCACGCCGGAAAATTTCCTGATTTCTCTCGTTTATTTTCTCCTGGGATATCTCCTGTACTCGGCGATTTTCGTGGGAGCGGGCTCGCCGGTGACCACCGAACAGGAGGCACAGCAGATCACGACCTACGTCAGCCTGACGCTCGTGTTTCCGATCGTTCTTGCGGTACCCGCAATGCAAAATCCGGACTCCACACTGATTAAAGTTCTTTCGTATGTTCCGCTGCTGACTCCGGCTTTTATGTTGCTTCGCATTCCCATTCAGATGCCGCCTGCCTGGGAGATCATGATGACAATCGGTATCCTGATTGTCTCGACAATCGTATGCATGTGGGCCGCAGGAAAAATCTTCCGCGTCGCAATACTCGTCTACGGAAAACGACCTACCGTCGGTGAGCTCATTCACTGGATTCGATCTCCTTAGCGGTGTGACGAATGATTATGACCTTTGAGACTGTCCTCTTCTACTTTCTTGCCGCCGCATCGATCGCCTCGGCGGTCATGGTGATCACACGGCGAAGCCCCGTGATGTCTGTCCTCTTCCTGATTGTCAATTTTTTCAGCCTTGCGGGATTGTATCTGACTCTCCACGCTCAGTTTATCGCGGTCATCCAGATCATCGTCTATGCCGGCGCAATCATGGTCTTGTTCCTCTTTGTGATCATGCTGCTCAACCTGGGTGACGAGCAACGGCTTGCGGAGCGGATTTCATACAAGAAAATGATTGCCGTTGGCCTGAGCTTTGCCGTCCTCATGGAAGTCCTCTACGTCGTTGCTTATTCGGGGACGGAATTTCCGACCAAAAACCTGGAAAGGGCGGTGGAAATCGGAACCGTGGAGTACATCGGTCGCGAATTGTTTACAACGTTCCTGTTTCCGTTCGAAATTACCTCGATTCTTCTCCTGGCGGCGATCATCGGCGCCGTTGTCATGGCAAAAAAGAAGATCGATTGATCATGATAGAACTTGAATCATATCTGCTGCTTTCGGCAATCACATTCGTCATTGGAGTCATCGGTGTCCTGACACGACGCAACGCGATCATTGTCTTCATGTCGATCGAACTGATGTTGAATTCGGTCAACCTGACGCTCGTTGCATTCTCGGCATTCCTCGGAGATCCGACCGGGCAAATGCTTGTTTTTTTTGTGATGACGGTCGCGGCGGCCGAGGCGGCGGTTGGGCTGGCGATCATCATAGCGCTGTTTCGCAACAAGCAGACACTGAACATCGATGAAATCAATATTTTGAAGTGGTAGGAGTCGGAGGTCAGAGATCAGATGTCGGAGGTCGGAAGCCAAGTGCTGCTGCCCCAGATTCAAAACTATGAACCTTAAACCCAAAACCGAAAACCCGAAACGCTAAACCCGGAACTCAGAACCTTTTCATGAACACCATCATTCCTCTTATCGTCCTGCTTCCTCTTGCCGGATTCTTTGCGCTTGGTCTTTTTGGATCCCGGATCAAGAACGAGAAGATCATAGGCATCATAGGCAGCGGAACGGTGGGGCTCTCTTTCGCCATGGCAGGATGGATTTTTCTGAACATGCTGTCGTGGGATGTGGCCGAGCGGAGACAGGTGGTCGAGTTATTCACCTGGATATCTGCCTTTACAGGAACCCCCTCTTCACTTACGGCGTCGGTTGCGTATCAGGTTGATCAGCTTTCCATTCTCATGACGCTCATTGTGACGGGTGTGGGGTTTCTGATTCATGTGTATTCGATCGGCTACATGCGCGGCGATCCCGGTTTCTGGCGGTTCTTTGCCTACATGAACCTGTTCATTTTTGCCATGCTGAACCTCGTGCTGGCAGACAATTTCTTGCTGATGTTCCTGGGTTGGGAAGGAGTGGGACTTTGCTCGTATCTGTTGATCGGATTCTGGTACGAGCGGAAGTTTGATGTGGGGGGATACAAGACCGGAACCTCAACGACGAACGACGCGGCAAAGAAGGCGTTCGTGGTCAACCGTATCGGGGATTTCGGATTCCTTCTGGGAATGTTCTTGATTGCCGAACGATTTGGAAGCCTGAACTTTGAAACCGTGTTCGGATCGGCCTCCGTCCTCACACCCGGGAATGTGACGATCACATGGATTACCATACTCCTCTTTATCGGAGCCACGGGGAAGTCGGCACAAATTCCTCTCTACGTGTGGCTTCCCGACGCGATGGCCGGTCCGACTCCGGTAAGCGCTCTCATTCACGCTGCAACCATGGTGACGGCAGGCGTTTACATGGTTGCCCGTTGTTCCGTTCTCTTTGCGCTTGCTCCGACGACCCTGATGGTCGTTTCGGTCGTGGGCGCCTCGACAGCACTTCTTGCGGCAACGATGGGATTGGTACAAAACGACATCAAGAAAGTTCTGGCTTATTCGACAGTGAGCCAATTGGGATATATGTTCCTTGCCATGGGGGTTGCCGCCTTTG
>JACPLA010000100.1 GCA_016186715.1 Ignavibacteriales bacterium
AATGAGGGTTCGTTTGGAGATTCCCGGAGTCTCTCTGATGGTGGGAAGCCCCGCTCCTCTGAGCTACTCGTACCGCAGAGCATCCACCGGATCAAGATTGGACGCCTTCCAGGCCGGATAGACACCAAACACAAGGCCGATAAACGCGCACAGGGCGAATCCGAAAAAAGCCCAGTCCCATGGAATGGAGGGTGGAACTTCAAGGAGAAGAGCGATCGCATTTCCAGCGGCCACACCGATCAGAATTCCAATAACACCGCCGAACTGACACAGAACGATGGCCTCGGTAATGAATTGAGCGAGGATATTCTTCTTCTGCGCACCCACAGCTTTCCTCACGCCAATCTCCCGCGTCCGCTCCGTAACGGACACCAGCATGATATTCATGATGCCGACACCTGCGGCGATCAACGAGATGAAACTAATGAATCCAATTCCAAGCTTCACGTAGAACGTGAATTCGTTGAAGGTCGTAATCATCGAGTCGTTGGAAAAGATGGAAAAATCGTCTTCATCGGACGGTGAGACATTGCGAATGGTACGCAGGTGAAACCGCGATTCCTCGATGCAGTCCTCATAAACTTCAGGACCGGCCGCTTTGATCATAATGTGAATGCTGCGGTCTCTTTTTCCATAAATGGCAAAAAGAGTCGACAGAGGAATCACCACGCGGTTGTCGCTATCGCCCCCCAGGCTGGCTCCCTTCGGCTCAAACGTGCCGATAACCCTGAAACGATCATTCCCGACTCTGATTTCCTTTCCAACGGCCTCTTCCCCGCCGAACGGAAACAGTTTCTTCACGACCTCCGAGCCGAGGATCGCAACTCTTGCGGAATATTGAAGGTCATGCTCGTTCAAACTCCTTCCGTACTGGATTTCCCAATTATTGGTCGGAATTCCTTCCGGCTCTTCTCCCGCCAGGCTGACGTTCGGATTCGTTTTTTGTGACCCATGCTGAACAACCTTCCCCCCTTCCCAATCCTCCAACGCGACGTACTTTGCAAGCGTCATACGCTCTTTGAGCTCCAGCCCTTGCTCGTAGGTGATATCCTTACGGTTTCTCGCCTTGAGCCATTCCCGTCGGCTTGCCATAACCGGACGCTTCTGAATCTGAAACGTGTGTGAGCCGAGATTGCTTAGTCCGCTTTCAATACTGTTTTGCAACACCCTGACCGCGGTCATGACGCCGATAATGGAAAATACGCCGACAACGATGCCCAACAGCGTGAGGACGGAGCGAAGCTTATTCGCGCGGATGGCAGCAAGAGCGATTTGGATGATTTCGGCAAGCAGCATTATTCGTACCTCAGAGCATCCACCGGATCAAGCCGCGAGGCCCGGTAGGCGGGAAGAAATCCCGAAACTACTCCGACCAGAACGGAGATCACCAACGCGATTCCCACAACGCTCAGCGGCATCGCGGTCGGAAGAACCTGATCGATAATCAGGCTCAGGGGGAAGGCGATGATCAGTCCAATGATCCCGCCGATAAGACAAATGACGGCCGATTCAAGGAGGAACTGCAGCAGAATGGATCGCTTGGGGGCCCCGATCGCTTTTCGAATTCCGATCTCTTTGGTTCGTTCGGTCACGGAAACGAACATGATGTTCATGATGCCAATCCCCCCGACGAACAGAGAAAGGCCGGTAATGAAAAGCCCGACCGCGGCAATAACCCCTCCGATTTGATTGAATGTCTGAACGAGGATTTCCTGCTGATTGATCGCGAAATCATCCTTCTCCTTCGGTTCCAGCCTTCGGGCTTTCCGCATGATTCCGCGAATCTCTTCCTTCGTTTCCTCAACCTGTTCGAGAGAGGACGATTTCACCCAGATTTCGATTCCCCTGCGAAAAGATTGGAATTCCTTGAAAAACCTATTGATCGGAACGTAGACACGGTTGTCCAAACTTTGCATTCCCAGAAAATTCCCCTGTTTCTCGAGCACACCCAACACTCGGTATGGATAGTTCCCTACCTTGACTGTTTTCCCTATTGGGTTCTCAACGGGAAACAAGCCCTCGGCCACTTCCGATCCAAGGACACACACGGGGCGGCCTCCCTCGGCTTCAAGCGCCGTCATGAATCGTCCCAACCAAACGTTGACATTGCTCGTCTCCAGGAAATCGGCGTCCGTCCCGACAACGATCACGTTTTCGATGACCTTGCTCTGGTATGTGACATTGCGTGCCGTCCCGGTGATGGGAGAAATACTGCGGACGATCTCAGCATTCCTCTCGAGCGCTTTTGCATGCCTGATCGTGAGGTCGGGGCGATTGCGGATTTCCCACCAATCGTGTCCACCGCCCCACGGCCATTTCTGCACATACAAAACGTCGGCACCAACTGCGGCAATGCTTTTGTTGAACGCGCGGCTGAGGCCCTCGATCGCTGTCCCCATCAACGTCACGGAGACTATGCCGATCACGATGCCAAGGGTCGTAAGCACCGAACGCATCTTGTTGGCCCTGATCGCCGCAAAGGCAATCAGCAGACCCTCCTTTGTTTCGTCAAGGTAGATGCGCATCTCAGGCTGTCGTCATAGGAGTATGAGAGACAATCCTGCGCTCCGTGACCAGCTCGTCACTCTCGATATGGCCGTCGCGAATCCGGACGCGCCGGTGCGCATGCGCGGCAATGTCTTCTTCGTGTGTCACCAGAATGATGGTGTTCCCTTGCTCATGCAGAAGGTCAAAGAGGTCCATGATCTCCGCGCCCGTCTTGGAGTCGAGGTTTCCGGTCGGCTCGTCCGCCAGGAGAATAGAAGGCCCTGTCACCAGCGCCCGCGCAATCGCCACCCGCTGCCTCTGTCCCCCCGAGAGCTCGTTCGGCTTATGGTGACTGCGGTCAGTGAGTCCGACTTTTTCGATCGCTTCCATCGCATGTTTTTTTCGTTCGGCTGAGTTGTATCCACCATAGATCAGCGGAAGCTCTACGTTGTGAAGAACGTCTGACCGGGCCAGCAAGTTGAACGTTTGGAAGACAAATCCGATTTCCTTGTTCCGGATTCGGGCAAGCTGATTGTCATTCATCTCGCTCACATTCACCCCGTTCAATTCGTACAATCCCGATGTCGGCGTGTCCAGACATCCGATGATGTTCATCATCGTCGATTTCCCGGAACCGGAGGGGCCCATGATCGCAACGTATTCATTCCGACTGATCTCGAGTGTGACCCCGCGCAGCGCATGCACTTCTTCCATTCCCATCTGATACATTTTCGTGATGTCGCGAAACCGTATGACGACTGACATAGTTCTTTCCTCTTCTTGATTCGTGGGGTGAGGCTCAGCCCGGTTGGCGAGATGTCTTGTTTTCAACGCGCACTTTGGACTCGTTCTCCAATTCGCGATTGATGGCTTTAAAGGGTCCTGAAACGACGTCCGCGCCTTCCAATCCTTCACCGGTGACCTCGACGTGGCTATCATCACTCAGACCGCGCTTCACAATGACCGTTTTTGCTTTGCCGTCGGCAACGACGAAAACGACCTCATCAAGGTCGTCGTCTTTCTTCTTCGATTTCTGCATGACCACTTCTCCCTCTGACGCATCCTCGGTTTTTTCTTTCTTCGGCGCCCGAACGGTTACGGACTGAATCGGAACGGCCAGTACGCTACCATGAGTCTCCGTTTCAATATCTGCTGTCATCGACATGCCGGGACGCAAACGGACATCTTCGGGAGTGTTCAGGAGGATCCGCACTTCAAAATTCGTCACCTGATCCTGGGTGCCGAGCCCCGTCGATTTCGCCGTATTGGCAATCTGCGAAACGATCCCGATGATCTTTCTGTCCATGTAAGCGTCTACCTCCACACGAGCTGTATCACCCATACTCACAAGAACGATGTCATTCTCTCCCACGTCCACGCGAGCCTCCATGCGCGAAAGATCGGCAATGGTCATGATCTCGGTGCCCTGGGTGAACGTGCTTCCGCTGACCCGCTCTCCGATTTCCGAGTTGAGCTGACTGACGACGCCGCTCATCGGCGCGTAGATCGTCGTTTTGGCGAGGGTTTCGCGTGCCTCTTTCAAAGAAGCATTCGCCTGCGCGTAAGAGGCTTTCGCGCTTTGAAAACTCGCGCGTGCAATCTCCATTTCTGCCTCGGAAACGAGTTTCTTTTCGAACAATTCTGAGACCCGCTTATGTTCCGATTCCGCTTTGACCAGATTCGCTTCACTCACCGCGAGGGCCGCCTGAGCACGCTCGTACTGTGCCTGGTACGCATCCGGCTTGATCCTCACGACGAGATCCCCCTTTCGGACACGCTGTCCCTCCCTCACCGGCAACTCGGTGATCTCTCCGCTTACTTCAGCATTGATCTTGACCTGAGTTTCCGGCTGAATCTTTCCCGTGGCCGTCACGATTTGAGTAATCGTCTTTCGCTCAACCTTTTCGGTCTGCACGGTAATGATGGTTTCCCGGCTACTCCCCATAATCACGAGGACGCCCAGCGCGAGCAGGACAGCACCTATACCTACCAGGATGATCAGTTTTTTCTTTGATTTTTTCTTTGTGTCATTTGCCATGAGAAAACCCTTCGGGTCATATGTCAATGATATTGGATCGTTCCGAGCGCGAGCTGCAGCTGGCTCTTTGCATTGAGGTATTGATAGACGGCGTTGATCTTTGTTGTGAGGGCGCTGTTGTAGTTGTTCCGGGCAAACAAGAGATCCAGAAGAGTACCTGCCCCGACGTTGTACTTTTCTTGATTGACTTTCAGATTCTGGTCCTGGTACTGGAGACTCTTGACGGCCGCGTCATAACTCTTTTCGGCTGCCTGAAGCGAGAGAATTGCGTTCTGAAGTTCGACGAGAACGGTTCGCTCCCGGTCTCTGTGGCTCTCTTCTGCGTTTTTCCGCGCGACTAAGGCCCGTTCGGACGCTTCATTGGTACGGAATCCCGAAAAGATGGGGAAAGAGACCGAAAAGCTCCAGTTCAGGTTCTTGTTGTTCTTGAAATCGTCGAATTCATTCACCAGCCGGCTGTTGCCGCTCAGACTATAACTGGCACCCGCCGTAATGCGCGGCAGGTAGCCGCTTCGCGCGATGGTAACCCCTGCGTCTGCTGCGCCGAATGATTCTCTCGAGCTGAGGTAATCGGGCCTTGTCGCCAGCGCCCCCTGTGCAAGCTGCCGGAAGTTTCTCGTTTCTTCCCTTGCGCGGGCAAATTCCGATTCATCGATCTCCTCGGGAATTGAGGGATCCCCTATGACATAGTCCGCCGTGACATCCAACGCCAGGTACGCAATGAGGTTGGCCTTGGCAAGTTCGTATTCATTTTGTGCCTGGGCCAATCGTACCTCGTCCTGCCCGACCTGGGACTGCTGCTGATACACGTTGACGAGGGAAGCAGATCCTAATCGCGCCGTTTCCTTGACCCGATCAAGCTGCTGGGAGCTGTACTCGAGAGTCGCTTCCGCCACCCTCAGGAGTTTTTCCGTGCGGAGGACGTCATAGTACAATCGCCGTGTCTGATTAACAACCATCTGCCGGGTCCGGCTTAGGGTATGCTCGCTCGCGACAGCAGTGGACGTGGCCTGACTCAATGTCGAGGTGTTTGAAAAGCCGTCGAAGAGAGTCATATTCGCGGAGATCGAGCTGGAAAAGCTCCTCACATTGGTGGAAGGAAGACGGGTCCCGTTGGGAAGAAATGATTCTCCCTGAGAACCACTCCACGAGGAGTTCAGATTCACATTCGGCAGGAAGTTCCCGTAGGCAGAGAGGACACCCGCCTGGCTCTGTTCAAGGTTGTTCTGCGCCTGACGGACCGTAAAATTAAGGTCAAGAGCGACGTCAATCGCCCCCGACAGGGTCAGTGTCTGGCCGGGCTCCGGGACATTTTGCGCAAGCAGGAAACCGGTCCCGGCCAAAATCAGAAAAGTAAGCAGAACTGCGTTCTTCATAACCATTTCTCCAAGAAAAGTGAGGTAGGCTCTCTCCTTCGGCCCAAAGTTCAAAAACTCTAAGTATTAAACGAATCGGGAGAGGCAAAGTTTCATTTATGGCCCGAAAAGTCAATGAAACAGAAATGCCGATCCGGCGTGACAACCTGTGCGGAGACTGTTGTGGTGAGCAAAGCTCCCGCTCAGGGCGTCGGACGCGGGCTTCGGAATGACTCACTTCCGGGTTGTCGAGGATTTCGTTCCCTTCTTTGACAATACCTCGTCTTTGATTCTCAGCAGGTATTCCAGCGCCGCATCGTGCTCGTTCGGAATGTGACCGTCAAGAACGGCATCAACGACCATTTGTTTGAGATCCCCGACCGAAGGCCCTTCCTGAATTCCGCAGACCCTCATGATCTCGTCCCCCCGCAGCGCTGGCTGCCAGTTCCTCATCCGGTCCCTCTCTTCGACTACTTTCATTTTTTCTGCAACGCGGTCGTAGTTTTGCCTGACCTGTTTTACGAGTTTCGGATTTCTTGACGTGATATCGGCCCGGCAGAGTGTCATGAGGTCGTCGATGTCCGGACCCGCCTCGAAAAGAAGACGGCGTACCGCCGAATCGGTCACATCGTGATCGACAAGAGCCATTGGACGCAAATGCAGGCGAACCAGTTTCTCGACATACGGGACATGCTCCAAGGGGAATTTCATCCGCCGGAAGATCGGTTTGACCATTCTTGCACCGATTTCCTCATGTCCGTGGAATGTCCATCCCGTTCCCTCCTTGAACGCCTTTGTCTTCGGCTTGGCGACGTCATGCAGAAGCGCCGCCATTCTCAACCACACGTTTTCTGTCATCTCGCAGATGTTGTCCACCACCTTGAGTGTGTGGAAGAAGACATCCTTGTGATGATACTCTT
The DNA here is from genome assembly GCA_016186715.1 of Ignavibacteriales bacterium. Lineage (GTDB taxonomy): Bacteria > Bacteroidota > Ignavibacteria > UBA10030 > UBA10030. The sequence goes on from JACPLA010000100.1 coordinate 6,801, forward strand.
TTCTCTGCTCGACACCAGAAAGTTGGTGGATTTCGGGAAAAACAATCTCGACAACTCCTGTTTCCTGCATCAGCTTCCAGCCAACAGACGGTCGCCGACTTGCCATGAGCTTCAGGATCTCTTCGGAGATACGCTCCTGCGACACGATGCTGAGCCGTTGGCGCATGGTGCGGGCGGCCCGAAGGATTGCCGGAGCGACTTCGAAATCCAACTGTGCCGCGAACCTCATGGCGCGCATGACCCTGAGGGGATCGTCATCAAACGTCTCCTCCGGATCCAGGGGAGTCCGAAGCAATTTCTTTTTGAGATCTTCCCGGCCCTTAAACGGATCCGTCACGTCGCCCCATGTTTCCCTGTTCAGGGAAACTGCCACGGCATTGACGGTGAAATCTCTGCGTGAAAGATCCTCGTCCAGGGTGCCTGTTTCGACGACCGGTTTGCGGGAATCTTTCGTATAGCTTTCCTTGCGCGCTCCCACGAACTCGATTTTTCCATCGTCAAGTTGGAGCATCGCAGTGCCGAATTTCGGAAACGTCGCAAGATTTGTACGATGAAGCGCCTTGGCAACACGTTCAGCGAACGCGATTCCTTGTCCGAGGACGAGAATATCCATATCCTTCACTTCCCGTCCCAGGAGAAGATCCCTGACGTATCCGCCGACGACAAACGCAGGAATTTCGGCTTCATCGGCGAGGGCGCCGATTCTCCCGAGGAGGTCATTTTCAATTTTTACGCGACTCTTCTTCACGATCAAGCCCTGACCGTTTTCGCATCGATGGTTTGCAGAATTTTCTGAGCTACTTCGAGAGCCTGGAGGCCGTCTCGTCCGCTCACCACCGGCTCCGTCCCGTTCAGAACCGAGGCGACAAAGAGATCCAACTCAACCTGCATGGCGTTGACATCCTTAACTTCCGGCTGCTCATAGACGATCGCGCGTTTTCGGGTCCCCTGGTCGATTTCCCCCAACAACATGGTCGACTTAACGTGGGGATCGTTTTCATCGACAAGACGGAACACCTCGGCAAGTCCTTGGGCGAAGTCGATGGAGATATAGGCGTTCCGCTGGAAGAGCCGCATCTTGCGCATCTTGTTCTGAGATATCCTGCTTGCCGTCACATTCGCAACACACCCGTTTTCGAACTGAAGCCGCGCGTTGGCAATGTCGGCGCTCTCAGAGACCACTGCGATGCCGTTCGCGTCGATCCGGGTCACCTCGGATTTAACCAGGGAGAGGATCAGATCGATGTCGTGGATCATCAGATCCAGTACGACAGCCACATCGGTTCCCCGCGGATTAAACTGGGCGAGCCTGTGCGATTCAATAAAAAGCGGCTGAAGGTGATAGTCTTCGAGAGCCAGAATGGCCGGGTTGAACCTCTCAATATGCCCGACCTGAATCGTGAGTTTCCCGGCTTCCGCCGTCTTCACCAAATCTTGTGCTTCGGCAATCGTTGCTGTAATCGGTTTTTCGATGAACACATGCCGTTTCGCCTCGAGCGCTTTGCTTGCGACGTTGTAGTGTGTTTTTGTTGTTGTCGCGACACTGACCGCCTCGGCGTCCTCGAGCAGCTGGTCCACGGTCTCATAGTGCCTTGTGCCGAGCTCGGATGCAACCTTGGCTCCTTTTGCACGGTCCGCGTCGTGGATGCCCACAAGGCGGACAGAGGCCAGGGTTGAAAACATTTTTGCGTGAAGGCTTCCCAAGTGGCCTGTACCGACAACCCCCACTTTAAGTTTTTTAGAATCGTTCATGATCGTGGTACCGTTACTGTGTCGTTGCTGTGACACCGCCGGGACTTCTCCCTCTTGCTACACCCAGAATCCGGTCGAATCCGCCAAATCGTTGATCCCGATAATATACGAACGCGGTGTAGTTATTTATGGTCCTCCAGTCGTTGCCTTCGAGAAGAATCCAGTCGTCGCCCGACACATACTGATAATCATAGCGTCCACGTCGGAGAGACGTCTGCCAGACGTACCGATCTTTTTCAAAGGACATGATGTTTTCCTCCGACGGTTTCCAGCCGTCGAAGTCACCGACAACATGAATCTTGTCCCGGCCTCCTTCATTCCACAGCAGTTCAAACCTGAAGTCGATGTAGTCGGCATACCGGCTCCCCCGGACAAGATTTGATCCGCCGTTGTTGTCCGAGCCGGGCTTTTCCAGAAATCGGCTCACATCGGCTCCCAGGCGAGCCCGTTGGACGCCGTCCTGGGGATAGAAATCCACGTTCCTTAGATCAAGAACACGGTATTCATTCCCCGGTTGGACGTCGTCAACGATGAATTCAAGATGTTCCAACCCGAAACCGTTAACAAACGTGTGGGGATCGCGGTCGTCGGCGTCGATCCGCCTCGGCCGGGAGATCTCACGATTCTTATAGACATCGACGGTTGAAAAAAGCAAAGGAGTGAAGACTTCGATCCTTGCAGTGTCCACCGGAACGTTGAAGGATACTGAAATCCTCTGAACCTGGTAGTACGGGTTCACATGAGTCGGTTCCTGTCTGTTGGCAATCCTCATCCGGGGTTTCATCAATGGTTCAACGACAAAAAACCTTGCGCTGGCCAGCTTTTCACTCTCGGCCCGATCCCACAATTCAACGATGTAGTTTCCGGAAAAGAAAAACTCATCAAAAACACCTTCCGCCGGAATCCTGATCACGGAGGTGTACGAATACCCCTTGATTCCCACCGGCGCGACCTCATAGGGGAGTTCCACACGGGTCCGGTCGCGCAGCGGATCATTGACAAAGGACGTCTGCGTTACGTTCCAGTTCCTGTCACAATGATAGAACCTTGCTTCAAGACTCGGCGGTTGCGAGCTGAGGATGTCACACTCAAGAGTAACAGGCTGTGTTCTCATCAGAGCAACCGGAAGATCGGATTCCCTGGACCCGAACAACACGAATCTCCGGACTTTCCGGGAATGGATTTCCTGAGCCTCAGCGATTGTGCCGAGCATGAGAAGAACAATGCAGATTCCGCGGCTCATGGATTTTTTTTTATAGGTTTTTCACAAACGGCCTGCACATGTCAGCGTGCAACCCGGCTCTAATTTCTAAAATTCCCCAATCTTTTGCACCCCTTCCTCATTAGGGGCTGTGTGAAAACCATGATGGAAGTGGCTAAAGCCACTCCTCGACTTGGAAATTGGATTGATTTGGGTATCCCCGACATGCTCGCCTCGCTCCGTCGCCTCGTCGAGACGGGCTTGGCGGAGGGGGAATGTCGGGGCAATTTATGAATTCTCACACAAGCTCTATGCATCCCGGTTGCTCAGTCAAGACGGTTCTTTAACCAGCTATGAAACTCCTTCACATCATGAAAGATGTAGTCGGTGTTCATTCTCAGAACGCGTTCCTTGCCATATGAATCCCACAGCACCGCGGCAATCTTCACCCCGGCTTCGTGAGAGGCTTTCACGTCGGCCACGGAGTCACCGACCATTAACACTTTTTCCGGCTTAACCGCGAAGTGATCCAGGATCTTTCGTATTCCCTCTGCGGACGGTTTGTGAAGAACCACATCGTTTCCCGTCACAACATAATCAAAGAACGGGAGAAGTCCGAACTCTTCCAGTGTGATTTTGGTCGTATGAGTTCCTTTTCCCGTGAAGAGCGCGAGATGCTTATTCCTGCGCTTGATGTCTTTCAAGAGCTCCATGATACCCGGATATAATTGAGCAAGCCGGCCGTGGTTTTTCCGGTAGAACGTCAGATACTCTTTCATCGCCTGATCCAGTTTCTCCTCGCCCACGATCTTGACAATCGCCCCCTCTTCCGGAGGCCCAAACAAGGCGGCGATTTCGTGATTCTCCATGAGCTTCCCTGTGTATTTCTTCACAATGTAGTTGAACGAATCGAAAATCAATTGATTCGTCCGCGTGAGCGTTCCGTCCATGTCGAAGATGATGCACTGCAAACTCATGAGAGACCTCAAAAAAAAAGCGTCAAGATGATCCCGTGCCGGGGCATCTGGACGCCTCAATTCATTTCCCCCACGTACCCACTCAGGCAATCGTTACGTCGGTCGAAAGATACACGTCCTGAATGGCATTCAGAATCTGAATTCCCTCTTTCAGAGGTTTCTGGAACGCTTTCCTGCCTGAAATCAGTCCCATTCCCCCGGCCCGTTTGTTAATCACCGCCGTCCTGACCGCCTCGGCAATGTCATTGGTCCCGGAAGGACCCCCGGAGTTGATCAGCCCGGACCTCCCCATGTAACCGTTGGCAACCTGATACCGTGTGAGGTCAATGGGATGCTCGGACGTCAGCTGCTCATAGACTTTCTTGTGGGTCTTTCCGAAGTTCAGCGCGGTGTAGCCGCCGTTGTTTTCGGGAAGTTTTTGTTTGACGATGTCCGCTTCGATCGTGACGCCCAAATGGTTCGCCTGTCCGGTCAGATCGGCCGCAACGTGATAGTCCTTCTCCTTCGTTTTGAAAGCCGGGTTTCTCGTGTAGCACCAAAGGATCGTCGCCATTCCCATCTCATGGGATTGCTGGAACGCCTGGCTGATTTCCCAGATTTGCCGTCGCGATTCCGGCGAGCCGAAATAGATGGTTGCGCCGACTGCCGCCGCCCCCATGTCGAAGGCCTGCTTGACGCTGCCGAACAGTGATTGATCATGCGTGTTGGGATACGAAAGAAACTCGTTGTGATTGATTTTAAGAATGAACGGGATCTTGTGGGCGTATTTCCGAGCCACGGAGCCAAGAACGCCGAGGGTGGATGCAACGGCGTTGCAGCCACCGTCGATCGCGAGCCTGACGATGTTTTCCGAATCGAAATACATCGGATTCGGAGCAAAGGAAGCGCCGGCGGAATGTTCGATGCCCTGATCCACCGGGAGGATGGAAAGATATCCCGTTCCTGACAACCGGCCGTAATTGAAAAGAGACTGAAGGCTCCGAACCGCCGTGGGAGGCCGGTCGGAAAGTGTGAATATGCGGTCAACCCAGTCCGGACCCGGGAGATGCAGCGACTCTTTCGGAAACGTTTTGCACTTGTGTTCAAGCATCGACTTTGCTTCAGCGCCAAGAAGTTCGGGAATATTAATCATGGAAGTAGGTCCTTTCTGAAGGGAGACAGAAACAGCAAGACAATATATCAATCCTTTTCCTCTGGTGCAAGAAACCAACGATCCCGGACGAGGTCGTGTCACCTCTCAAGCAGCAACGATACAGAAGGTTCATGTCGTTGCGGGGAGTCGCGACTCTGTCGGAAGAACGAAGCCATTCGGACTCCCCCGGTCTTGCCACGAGCAAAAGGAGGAGCACGTCCGACCACCTGTCATTGCAAGGAGTCCGCCTAGTGGGAGAGTGAGCGACGAAGCAATCCAGGCTCCCCTGTCATTGCGAGGAGCGAAGCCCTCGGGGCAACGAATAATCTATCATTCCGTCCTCGTTGAACTTCGGTTGCTTCTCGGACGAATTGTGTCTACTTTTTCTTAATGAAAAATCAGATCACATTAAAGAAACGGGAAGAACAAAGGCTTCTCTCGGGCCACCAATGGGTTTTCAGTAATGAGATCCAGTCAATACAGGGAAACCCCGAGGCCGGTGACATCATTGACCTGCTCCGGCACGACGGTAAGTTTCTTGGGCGCGGACTTTATAATCCGCACTCCTTGATCGCCGTCCGACTTCTCACACGGAACAAGGAAGAGATTTCGTTCGCATTCTTTGAACGACGAATCTCACAGGCCCTCAAGCTTCGACAGATCGTCTTTCCGCAAGCGGAAACCTTTCGGCTCGTCCACGGCGAAGGGGATTTTCTTCCCGGATTGATCATCGACAAGTACAACGAGTTTCTCTCGATTCAGACGCTCTCGTTTGGGATGGATCGCCGGCTGACTCTGATTTGCGACGTGCTCGAGTCGATGTTACACCCGAAAGCGATCGTCGAGCGGAACGAATCGCACCTCCGGGCACTCGAGCATCTCGACTCGAGGAAAGGAGTTCTTCGGGGAACCTCTGATCACACGATTGTGACTGAAAACGGCATCAAATTCAACCTGGACCTGCTGGGCGGACAGAAAACCGGCCTGTTTCTGGATCAACGTGAAAACCGGAAAGCGATTCGCCGTTATGTCTCGGGGAGATCTGTCCTCGACTGTTTTTGCAACGAAGGGGGGTTTAGTCTGAACGCCGCTGCCGGGGGCGCAACAAGGGTCGAGGCTTATGACGTTTCCGAGGCCGCGATAAGCAGAGCAAGGGTGAACGCGACCATCAACCAGGCGGCCTGCATCTCATTCGGGGTTTCTGATGCATTCGACCTTCTTCAGAAGAAAGTGGAGAATGGTGAAACCTACGACGTCGTTGTCCTCGATCCTCCGTCATTTACCCGAAGCCGGAAGAATGTGAACAGCGCTTTGAAAGTATACAAAGAGATTAACGGCAATGCCTTGAAGCTGCTGACAAACGGCGGGTTTCTTGCCACGGCTTCCTGTTCCCACCATATTTCGGAAGAATCGTTTCTTGGCACGGTTGAATCCGCGGCCCATCATGCCGGGAGAACGGTTCGGCTTGTGCACGCGGCCGGAGCAGGACCCGACCATCCGACTCTCCCCTCCATGCCGGAAACCAGGTATTTAAAATTCGCTGTGTTCGCCGTTGATTGAAAACTTGCGTTTTACTCCATGCGGAACTATATTTCCCTCTGAGGAGTTGAATCTGAGAGAACCCATCATAAAGGTGATGAGATGAAGAAGGGCGTTGTTCTTGCCGCCGCTGCATTTTTCATGTTCCCGGTAATCCTGGCAGGCCAGGAAAGAGAGATGCCAGACTCCACGATCGTCTTCCAACCCATCAGGCCGGAGCTGATTCGACAGAGTTCATATTCCCCTCCCAGCCATGCGTGGGGATTTGACATCATGATTTCGAACAACGGCTTTGGGGCGGGTGGTTTCTACCGCCATCAGTTTTCAGGCGTTCTTTCGGGAATTGCAACCCTTGCCATCTCCGATGTGAAGGACGACGCCGAAGTTGAGTACTTCGATTATTTCGGCAATTCGTTTGTTCCGGGAAAAAAGAACCGGCTTCTCATGATCCCTTTGATCTTCGGAGCACAATATCGACTGTTCAAGGATGACATCATGGACAACTTCCGCCCTTATTTGTCGGCTGGTCTCGGACCGACCATGATGTTTGTTGCTCCCTATGCCTATACGCGAACGACCACCGGACCCAGCGGCGAACAATTCACCGATAGCGAGGAAGTGGAGTTTTTTAGCAGCTTGAAATACGGCCAGGCACGCTACACGGTGGGAGGCTTCCTCTCGGCCGGCGCCTATTTCGGAGCTCCGTACGGAACACTGATGGGATTGAGTTTTCGGTATTACCTTGTCCCCTTCCCCAAGGGAATCGAAATCATCGAGGGCACTTCTCCCGTGAAGAACTTCGGGGGATTCTACATCACGCTGAACATCGGTTCGTTTTACTAGCAGGCTGCTGAAAAACGAGCCATCGACTGAAAGTCGACGACTCAATTCCGCGAAACCCTTCGGGTTTTTGTAAAATCTAGCCGTCCGATTCTATCGGATGGCGTGAAGAAATGGTCGATTGGTTTTGCTTGTCAGGGGACACGCCTACCTATTCCATTCCCCACATGTGATTTCTCAGTTGAGGCGCGCCTAAACGAAGAAAGCACCCCGAAATTCCAGAGCCTCCCCTGAGCTCTGAGAATCCACGGAGTGCTTTTCTTGTTACTCATTCAGTATACCATCTCTCACCTCCTTCCAGGGTGACTCGAGTCACATTCGTAGTTTTTTCCTGACATCGTCTCAACGCTCTCAATTCTTGTCCAAAAAAAATCCCCCGATGGACTGCAGTCGGAGGAATCAAGAACTCGAGAAAAACCTCTTACGGGTAGAATCGAAATGCCAGCCCCCCCTCCAGACCAACACCGACAACGGGAGAAAGAACGAGGGCCGGGCCGAGTTCAAAGGCCAGGTCGAACGGATGCGAAGGGAAGAGGTAGTCAACGCCGAACATCATCCTCAACCCCAAGCCGAGCTGATTCGACTCGAACCTCGGTCCGCCGACGTTTGAAGAACCGATAAACACGCCGGGACCGTAATAGAAAGGGACTTCATGCCTGTTGAAAGCATTAGAATGAAACGAGTAGTCGGCCCCAACGGTAAGTCCTCCGAACCCACCGCCCACGTATCCATGAATCGCCTCCCGGGATGAATTCCAGTATTTAATTGTCAGTCCAGTCGGAGCTCCGATAATAACGCCGACGCCGAGCTTCTTTGGTTGCGCACCGGCCTGCTTGCCGGCAAAAACCATGACACCCACCAGCACCACCATCATACTTCTCCTCATACGACCCTCCAGTTATTGTTGTCCTCCAAACTTTTTCTGAGAAACTTTCCCGTAAAGGAACGCCCGGTTACCGCGATCTCCTCCGGCGTTCCGGCGGCAACCACGTGCCCGCCCGCATCTCCGCCTTCGGGACCGAGATCAATAATAAAGTCGGCGCATTTGATGACATCAACATTGTGCTCAATCACAACCAGCGAATGGCCCGCCGCGACCAACGCATCAAAACATTTGAGAAGCTTGGCGATATCGTCGAAGTGCAGCCCTGTGGTCGGTTCATCAAAGATAAAAAGCCCACGCCCCTCCGCCTGCGAAGAGAGAAGATGATGGGCAAGTTTGATGCGCTGGGCCTCGCCTCCCGACAGCGTGGTCGCCGCCTGCCCGAGCCTGATGTATCCCAGCCCGACATCATCCAGGATCCTCAGCTTCCTTGAAATTCTCTCCCCCGGCCTGGTCCCGCCAAAGAAGGCGATCGCCTCGGTCACCGTCATCTGAAGAATCTCATCGACGTTCTTTCCCCGGTACCGGATTTCCAACACCTCTTGCTTGAATCGCTTTCCTTTGCACGTCTCGCAAGTGAGGTATAAGTCCGCAAGAAACTGCATCTCGATTTTCTGAACGCCGTCTCCTTCACAGGTTTCACAACGGCCTCCCGGAACGTTAAAAGAAAAATGTCCGGGTCGAAATCCGCGTAGTCTCGCGGCGGGTGTGGCCGACAGAAGGTCGCGGATCAGATCAAAGACTTTGATATACGTGACCGGATTGGATCGTGGCGTTCGACCGATCGGTGATTGATCGACAAGTTCAATCCGGTCGATCTGATCGCCCCCCTCGATCGAGGTGAAAGCGCCTACGCTCTCGAATCCCCCTTTTAATTTTGACAGTCCCGCATACAATACTTCGTGCACCAGACTGCTTTTTCCCGAGCCGCTGACCCCCGTCACGCACACCAGCATGTTTAACGGAATGCGGACGTCAATCCCCTTCAGATTGTTTGCCGCCGCACCTTTGATAAAGATCGATTGCTCAGAATCGCGCCGCCGATTCTTGGGCAAAGAAACAGATGCAGTTCCATTGAGATACCGGGCGGTGACCGAGGAAGGGTGCTTTGTCAAATCCTCCACCGAACCCGAGAACACGACCTCACCCCCCTGCTCGCCGGCATGAGGACCCATGTCGACAACCACATCTGCCGACCGGATCATCTCCTCATCATGCTCAACCACCAGCACAGTGTTCCCGACATCTCGAAGAGACTTGAGGATCGAAATCAGTTTCTGGTTGTCCCGCGGGTGCAGACCGATGCTCGGCTCATCCAGAACATAGAGCGACCCGACGAGCGACGAACCCAATGAGGTCGCGAGATTGATCCGTTGCGATTCCCCGCCCGAAAGGGTCATCGTCAGCCGGTCGAGCGTGATGTAGCCGATTCCGACGTCATTCAGAAATTTCAGTCTCTTTCGAAGCTCTTCGAGGATGCGGCGGGCAATCTGCATCTCGAACTTCGACAGATGAAGATTCTGAAAGAAGATGTTCGCTTCTTCAATGGTCATACGGACGACATCATGAATCGTCTTCTGCCCCACCCGGATATTCATCACGTCGGACCGGAGTCGTGATCCGCCGCATTCTTCGCAGGTCGTGTATCCCCGGTAGCGGCTGAGAAACACGCGGTAATGGATCTTGTATGATTTCCGCTCGATGAACCGGAAGAATTTATGAACACCGTCGAATCCGTCGTGTCCGTTCATCACAACGTCAAGCTGCTCCCTTGCAAGATCCTTAAACGGAACGTCGACGGGTACACCGGCATCCGGGGCGATCTTGAGCAGATCCCTCAGGTTTTCTTTCCAGCGGGGAAAGCTCCATGGATGAATAGCACCTCCGCGGATAGTTTTGTTCGGATCGGGAACCACGAGATTCATGTCGATGCCCACCGACCGGCCAAATCCCTGGCATTTTGGACAGGCGCCAACCGGATTGTTGAAGGAAAAGAGTCTCGGATCGGGTTCCTCGTATCGGATCTTGTCCTCCGGACATTCGAAGTGGCGCGTAAAGTGCAGAGTTTCGCCCCGATCCTGGATCTGAATCAGTGCATACCCGTCCCCCTCGGCAAAGGCGGTCTCGACCGAATCCGCGAGCCGGGTTTCGGTTTCTTCTTCCCGTTTCAGCACGAGGCGATCGGCAAGCACCAGCACTTCTTTCTTGTTCTTCCCTTTGAAGCTCGTTTCATTCAGATCAATCACCTCACCACCCGCGACGATCCGGAAGAAACCCCTTTCTTTTAGAACCGTCATCTCTTCCTTGATCGTTCGACCGGGATGGTCGTGTAAAGGAAACATCACGTAAATTTTCGTTCCTTCAGGCTCCTCCCGCAAGCGGTTGACGATCGTTGTTACCGTATCGCGTTTCACCGGTTTTCCGCAGACGCGGCAGTACGTTTGACCAACGCGCCCGAACAAAAGACGGAGATAATCATAGAGTTCCGTGGTTGTTGCGACGGTCGAGCGCGGATTCCGGCTTGTTGTCTTCTGTTCGATGGCAATCGCGGGACTGATACCCTGGATGAAATCCACATCGGGTTTATCCATGCGCTCAAGAAACTGGCGGGCATAGGAGGAGAGGCTCTCCACATAACGACGCTGCCCTTCCGCGTAGATCGTATCAAAAGCGAGGCTCGACTTCCCGGAGCCGCTGACTCCTGTGACGACAACGAGACGATTACGCGGAAGTTCGAGATCGACGTTCTTGAGGTTATGAACTCGGGCGCCGCGAACAATAATTTTGGTCAGTTTTCCGCTTCCGACAGCGACAGGAGAATGAGCAGACGAGGTACGTGCGGTGATCTTCTTTTGGGGGGGCGATTTTTGCATAAGGCCGAAACGGAAAATTAGCGAGCATCTCGCCGAAATGCAACCGAAAAAAAGAAGAGACTCATACGGATAACTGCAAAGGACACCGAGGAGGCACAGAAGGACAGAGAAAGCAGTAACGCTTTTTTTTATGGGTGTTGCACCGACGTAGCTCACAGTTCCGCGGGCTCGTGTCTTAGGACGTGCGCGGAATGCCTCGGGAATTCAAATCCGTCTGAACTCCTCCCCAATTCAAATCCCCCGTATTTGACGATGAATGTTGTCGGTTGGGCGACTGATGCGTTCTCGGAGCGGAATATCCGCCTTCGTCTGCCCGAGGCAGACTCCGTCGGACAGGTCATTCCGACCTACACCCCAGAACATGCAACGTTCATTATTCGATCTTTTCAAGCAATACCGAATGTTGAATGTAGAGTGTAGAATGTAGAATGTGGGTCTTGTCCTGAATCTGAACTCATTTGTGGAATCGTTTGAAGTTTTTCCAAATTCAAACATCAAAAAGAAATGGTTGCGCGGGCGGTCGGTACAAACTCGACGAATCCGAACGGTCTCGCTCTCGGTTCAAGATGAACTTCGATTCGAAGGGAATTGTTGAACTGGGCTGCACTCCACGCTGCATCCAATGCGCTGAGAAGATGATTCGCCACAAGAACAAAGCCGGCCGTGCGGGCAACGTTGTAAAAATCGTTTGCCCTTCCCCTCATGTCGCGATATTCCCGGAACCGCATGGTAATCGACGTGAGATGATCCGGAGGTACGCCGATGAAATCCTCCCATCCAGGATTATACTGCTGATACTTCCCGATCAATTCATAATACTGCTGATCGGGACGCACGGGGAGCCGATGACTGAATCCGGTGCTTGCCCGTCTTCCGATGATCTCTTCGCATGCATTCAACGCCGCCCAATCCACTCGTTCCCACGGTTCCCCTGTACTTCTGATAATAATTGGCGGACACGGAGGGGACCCGGGTTCTGCCAACTGGTCGTAATTATCTTCGATCCATTGTGCGTACTTGACCACAGACCAGTACTGATCGGCGTATTGCTCGAACTGGGCGGTCTGCCGATCTCCTTTGGAATCATACGTTGCATAGACGATCCAGAGAGCGACCTCAGCCCCAAAGAACGCCATGGACCGCCAGTAGCTCTCCGCGTAAAATTCGCCGGCCCCGGGAATAACTGCAGAATAGGCGGCCGCACGTAAGGGAGACTTCCGCTGGGGAGACGGTACGGCGGGCGGAATGGAGTCCTGGAACTCAAGCCGCACATTGGTCAGCAAATCCAATCTGAGGTTACCGGTCAGCGGTTTGATTTCAACGTCGGATTGTGCCATCGCCGTCTGCCCGACGACAGTAACCGCGACTACCAGGACAAAATTCTTCATGATTATCGAATCCTTCTCCGGGTCAGATCCCCGAGTTCAAAGCCAAACAGCACATTAAAATAGAACCGCCACTCTTTTCCATACGAAACGTCCACTCCGCTGAATTGCCTCGTGAACCGGTCGAACCCGTACGCTCCTGAGAAAGTAAAGCGCGTGGGGTATGCATAGAACGAGAACGACTCGAGGCGAAGCTCGAAACCGGCGTCTTTTTTCCAAGCGTTGATATCCGGGACAGTCCCCGTCCACGCATTCCCGAAGTCCGTGAAGACCGAGGCGTAGAGTTTGGTGAAATAGAATTGGAGCAGCCTGAAATCCACGCTCCTCGTCAGCGGAAAGCGATAGCCAAGATGGACGGTTGCCATAGAATTTCCCCCGAGGGCATAGTACGGATACCCCTTCATTCCGAGCATCCCGCCGGCATAAAAATCGAAAAAGGAGTCGACGGTTTTTCCTAATATTCCGCCTCCCCGGACACCCAGTGCCAGCCTATGGTGGCGGAACGGCAGGCTCAGATATTCGTTCCAGGAAATCTCGGCCCTCTGGAAGCTGAAGTTGACGTACTGCGGAACCAGGACACCATCTTCAACCTCGAACTCTCCTTCCGCATTGAACTTATTGAATTCGTATCCATAACGGAGCATCACCGACCGTCCTCGTGGATTGATCTCATCATCGACCCCCGGAAGAATTCCATTGAAGCCCAGGCGCGCCGTGAGCGCGTTTCCAATGAAATACACATTTCGAAACCCAGCAACGAGCGAGTTATCGTTCGGATTAACGAACGATCCGATGTCTGCGCTGTAGCGGCTCAAGACATAACGAAGCTCAAGCTGCATCTTTTCATTCAGCACAGGATGCCGTGCAACGGCATCGAACTCAAAGAGGTTGTAGGTGATCTCAGGCGTGATGGTGACCGGCGACGGGTCAAGGGTGAAGCTGGAAAAGGTTTTTCGCGAAATGCTGTACAGCTCGAGGGAGAGGGCGGGTTCAAGTCCTTTTCTCCAAATCCAAGGCAGCCGATCCCGATATTCAAGAATTACAAATAAATCTCGTTCGAAGTTCCGATTCAGCGCCGCTCCAGCAAACAAGCTGAGTTTGTTCAGAACATCGGACGACACCGCATACAGGCCCGGTTTCACGATGTCGATTCCCTTATTCTTCGGATTGTAATTATCGACGCGGATAAACGGAATCAAGGAAAGACTCGTAAAGACATTCCGATAGGGACGCTCTTCTGCCGTCACGGTTTCGTTCAAACGCTCATTCCCCAACATAACCGGCGGAGAGATGTTCTTTCCGGTTGCTGCAATCAGGCGAGGAAGTTGTCTGTCGATCGGTTTTCGAGATGAAGCCGGAAGGAGCGCGATCTTGTATCCGTCCGAGGTGTAGGTTGCAAATACCAAATCGCCCGGCGCGTTGACGGTAGGGAGGAACGCTCCTCCCAAAACATTTGTGATCTGCTCCGAGTCGCCTGTCTCAAGATTATAGGACCAGATATTGAAAATCCCCGTACGGTCTGAAGAATAGTAAAGGACTTTCCCATCGGGAGCAAAGAAAGGATTGCGACAATCGCCTTCGGCCGCGATCAACCGCATGTCGCCCCCGCCCTCATCAATCAGCCCCAGAGACTGACGGTGTCCGTCTGAATACCCAAACGCAATCGACGATCCATCCGAAGACCAGACCGGGGTATAAACCTGTTCTCCATTCACGAACCCTGTGATCTTCCTGAACCCAGTACCGTCCGCCTTTGTGATTCCGATATTCATCGTTCCATCAGAACCGAAGGCAAACACGAGCTTGGCGCCGTCAGAGGAGAGACGCGGATTTTGGGCCCGTAGTCCTTCCGTGAGCCTGGTTTCTTCTTCCTCAGCAATGTCATACCGGTACAGATCATAGAAGCGAGACCAGTGAGGATTGTTGTGGGTTGCCTTGGCGTAATACAGCGCTGTTCCATCGGGAGAAAAGGAAATTGCCGACCGAACTCCCTCCACGATCCGTTCCGATTTCTTCTTCTTTACATCATAACGATAGACAGAACTCTGCCCGAAGTAATCTCTTCCTTTATTCGAGACATATGCGACGGCGGTTCCGCCGGGAACAAAGACAGGATGGAAATTGCCGAAGCCTTCGGTCTCGATGAGAATTCCTTCGTTCCGGGTTTCCCCCACCCGCTCCTGAACGGCCCGATATTGACTGATCCTGGTTTCCTTCCATCGCCGATACACTTCCAGGGCCGGAATTCCCAAGACAGATTCAATCGCGCCGTCGATCGTCACACGGTGAGCGGAACCCAGCTCGCGGGAGATTTCCCGGAGTCTCTCAGCGCCATACTCCTCCGCAATGAACTGCACAATGGAAAAGCCTGCATTGTAGGCCGATTCATTTCCGAGACTGTTCTTTCCGAAGACCGCCATCTCCTCCCATGAAAGCGGATTCCCATCGATCATGTACATCCGGAGTATCATATCTCTATGGCTGTCCCAGTAATCGAAGCTCAGTTCCGGATGATTATACTGGGCCGTTCCTTCGGCAAACCAGCTTGGAACGATAAAGGCCGAAAGAGGGTAAGACACAAGGACGTTCGGAAATCCGTAGAGCACGTCGGGCCGCCGTTCAGCTTCATATCCGAACCACTGAAAATAGACTCCCGGAATCTTTCGCCCCAACTTCATTGCCGTTTGGATCTGAATGATGTGCGTCAATTCGTGGGTGATGACATTCCAAAGCCAAGGGTGAATTCCCCTCAGCTCGAAATCCATGGAGGAGGCCCAGACCTCGATTTTGTTATCGTAGAAATACGCCGCGCCGTTGGAGTAATCGTCGTGATCGCGAAGAATGATGCTGATTTTTTGGTCCGGTTCGTGATGATACAGTGTGGTAATGGGACCGTAGACCGCTTCCGCAATCTCGGTACTTAACCTGCCGGTTCGTTCCGCTCCTGTGTGGAAATGGACCAGGAAATGCTCGGTTTCGAGCGTTTTCCATTCCAGTTCCGTGTGGGGAAATTCTGCTGTCTGACCGGCCAGAGAATGGGGAAGTGCAGCAAGGAGAGGGCCGACGAGAACCAATCGTTTCACAAGCACGCTGATCATAGAACCACGTTGACCCTTGTCAAGAAATTTTCCTCAACGTTCACGAGAATGCTTTTCACTGTGGTTCCCGCCTTCAGCTCAAGCTCAACCCGTCGGCCGGTGGCGTGGAGGCCCAAGAATTGATCCGTCAGGCTGTAGAGCGGTATCCCCGTCTGTGCCAAGGGAAGACTTTCCTGAGGAATGATGAATCGCCCGTTGACGTCCGACGTCGCTGAAACCGTCCCGTGAACAAGAACGACATACGACGCTCGTTCGGATCCTCCGGCGTGGTACTGAACCGTGTACTTTCCGCCGGCAGCCTCGGAACCATCTGCCAGGCGTCCGTCCCAAAGAACCGTGATGACCGAGTCGGTGACGAGGCCCGAAAAAACGGTCCGGATGATGCGGTTGGAGGCATCGACAACCCGGACCTCGACAGACTCGCTGGAGGCCCGGAGAGCATAGGAACGCGACGGCTCCGGAGTGTTGCTTTCGAAAATGAATTCATAGAACAACCGGATTTGAACCTGTGCTAACGGTCTCCCGAGCCCATCTGAGACCGTTCCTTCAATTCGAAACCCGTTAATCGGTTCTGTGTCTGTTGAAAGGGGAATCTCTCTCTTGCAACTCCAGTGTACCAGGAGCAACGCCCAAACAGTCCCTCTGACAAGAGCCGATGTTCTCATAGAGCTTACTTCACAACGGCGATCTTAATAACGACGGATTCCCGCTTCCCCGATCCCTGTGCCTCCAGCCGGGCCAGGTAGATTCCACTCTGAATGTCCTGCACATTCCAGGTCAGCTCTCCGTCGACGCCTCCGGCTGATTCTCCGCGCAGCTCGGTGATGGAGCCCCCTGCGACATCAAAGATCTTGACCGATATACTCGCGGGTTCCGTCGTATAGTAACGGATACGGGTCAGCGATCCGTACACAGGGTTTGGCCAGTTGTAGACGCGGTCTTTCGGCAGGAATTCCGTTGAGAGAGGAGACAAGACAAGTCCAGAGCCGTCATAGAAGTTGGAATGGCCGGCGTCATTAAGAAATCCCGACCAATGCTTTCGCAGTGCTCCCCACGAGACGGCTGACTCCCACGCCTGAACGGCCCCGGATGGGCCTGCGACAATCAATCCCAGACTTCCCGATCCTGATTCATAGAGAACCAGCGATCCGTCCCCGGGCGACGCGGCCTGAAAGGGAAACGACGGAAGCACGCTCCCGTTTCGATCATACCCGAACACGGTTCCGGAACGTGTGAGACAGACCAGGTCCTGATAACCGTTGCCATCAACATCGATGACAACCGGCGTTCCCACAAACACATTTCCTCCGGAGAACTGCTTTGGAAAGAAATCCAGCGTTGTCCCGTTTTCGTTGAAAGCATACAGACGTGATCGGGCAACGACCACAATATCGAGACGACCGTCGCCGTCGACGTCGGCCACAATAATTTCCGAAACCGTGTCGGAAACCGAGATCTCAAATCGTTGATCCCCGGTTGGATCGTAGGCGGCAACCCTGTGACCGCCCTCCTCCGCCACTGCGAAGATCGCTCCGGTCTGCGAGTTTCCCGCAGCAAGAAGCCACGGTCCTCCACCTCCCAGTTGGGTCTCATTTTGATTGCGGAACAGCGACCCGCCGCTTGTGAACGTGACGGAGCCATCGGCGCTTGTCCCGCGGGCCAGCCGTTTTACCGCGCCGCGTCCCGTCGGGAAGAAACTCTGCACCGTTCCATCCAAGCCGACCTTCCAGACGGTCCCCGATTCATCCCCGACAACGACGAGCGTTGTCCCTGCAGAATCGACCATCATCGGTGGCGCCGTGATCCGATTCGGAACAGCGACAGTGCGAAGACCGACGCTGTCATAGACTCCATCGCCTGTGTTGTCCCACAGCTCCCAGATCCGCAGCGTGCTGTCCTCCACACCGGCCACAACCGTGCGCGCCGACTCAAGTCCGGCCAGAGGAAACTGACTCGGGGACGCTGAGAGGAGACCCGCTGGATCCGTGACACCGGATGAACCGTTTTTCTGAAACACAAAAATCCCCTCGGCCGATGGTACGAAAACAGCGGAGTTCATGACAGTCGGATTGCCAAGCTGCGAGGGCGATCCAAGAGACATCGTCAGCGGCCCCGGCCGAAAATCTCCGGACCCCCGGTCCACCGTCATGACTGCGCGTACAGATTTTGCAGAGAACTCTTTCATAGAGATGAAGCTTCGTGCTCCCGCGTTGCTGTTGCTCGACGGAATCGAGGTCTCGCTGAACTCGTTTCGATACACGGGTGCCGGGTTCCCGGCGAACCACGCATCGGGGGGCCAACCGTTCTCCGTCCCGCTCCCGGCCTCAAGAAACTCATATGGCACCCCGATGTCCTGCGAACCGTCGGCCTCTTCCAGATCAACGCCTCGTCGTTCCGGATCTGCGTTCACCGAGTTGGAAGCCAGGCCGGCCTCAATGATATCTTCATCGACATGCCAGATCAAAATTCCGCCCCCTTCGAACGATTGAAGAGACATATCGCCCGAAATCGCCCAATCGAAATCCTCGACGTCGATCAGGGACCCCGTGATCCCCCTGACATCGTTAAAGAAAAAGCCAGTCGTGTCGCGTTCGTAGTGCCGCGTGACGGTCACTCCGTTTTGAATAAGAGTCACCATCTGACCGTTCCCAAGCGGATCCCGGCTCCTGTTTTCAACGAGGAAATACTCCCTGTGTGTTATCGGGATCTTGTAAATCGTGTCGTTGCCAGCTGTCGTCAGGCCGACGGCCGGAAGAATGAGCGATGAAGCCCCCGCGGCCGGGATGGTGGGGGTGGTCCAGCCGAGGTAAACTTTTTCCCATGCTGAGGGTTCAGGTGGAAACAATCCGCTGTAAGCGAAAATCGCCGCTCCGTCCATCAGGCCGAATTGACCAATCCCTGATCGGCCCGTGCGAGTGTCGAAGAGATCCGGCAACCCAAGGAAACTCCCAAATGACGCGGCAAGCAGCCCGTTGATGCTCAGCTGGAGAGTATCGCTTCTGCTTCCCGAGGTGAATACGCGTGTTTCGGTTTCAGGAAGAATCATAGAATTCGTTATAAAGAACGACCCGCCGTTCACAGGGATTCCGGGGAACGCAGGGTCGTTCAAAAGGTCTCTCATCGACGCGAGGTTCAGCGTGACGGAGGGAATGTCTAATGGTGTGGGATCAAATCCAAAGATGCCGACCAGATCGATGTCCCTGCCGACGCCCGCATGAAATATGATGAAGCCTTCGTATTGCGAAAACGGGAAGGCGGGGTTCAAGTCATTCGCCGCCGACCAGCTGTCAACAACGAGCCGCGCCAGAGGTTCGTTTGGTCCTTCTCTTGGGGGGGAGTATACAGCCATGTTTTCGGCAAGGGTCACGACAGGACCAAACAGGTCGGCGCTGATGAGAACCTTGCCGTTGGAGACTTTTCTGAAGTAATTCTCAAGAAAGCGCAGTTTACCGGTGAAATACGATGCATCGTGAGGAGGCGGATCGATTTGATCCGGGTTTCCCGGGGCGGCAAACGTACCGTCGCCGCTGGTGCGGGAATCCGAATCGCTTTTGAATTCGACCATAAGAGCGAGGACACGAATCGTATCCTCAGCCTGGAGCCGGGGGGAAACAGCGGAGGGAGAAGAAAGCCGCACCCTCGAAAGCGGGCGTTCCTTCGGTTGGGAAAGACCGCCTGTAAACAAGACAGATAACGCGAAAGCAACAGAAAAAACCTTCATGACCCTCCGCCGGACTGCAACAGGATGGGAAGAACGGACCGACACCCTAGTGTCTCGACCTGCAGGACGCGGCACGATTTCTCTTACAAGGTATTTCTTAGACTCGACACTAGAACGGGGATCCTTCCCACCGTATCATCAGAGTGAAGCGGAGTGTTTCTCCTAAGGGATGCTTGTCTTCAAACGCATCAATGTAGCTGAAGTCGAATCCGTACACATCATATCGGAGTCCGGCCCCGTACGTCATGAACTTGCGATTTCCGTATTGCGGATCTTCATAAAAATACCCGACGCGGAGGGCAATCAGCCTGGGTGACCCATACCAATATTCAAATCCCATGCTGGTCACAATGTCGCGCAATTCCTCACTCAACGGTTTGTCGATCCATGAATAGTACAGCGCTCTGTAAAATGGGTCTGTCTTTCCCTGGCTGTTGCGACGAACGAGCAGTTTGCTGAAATCAAGGATGTACGTCAGGTTGTTGAACTCCGACTGGATGGCATCAACTGCAAACCCGAGTCGAAAGTTCATCGGAAGGGGATCTGCCTGAGCTTCATCGATGTACGTCAGGTTCGGACCGATGTTCGAAACGTTGACACCGATGCTCAACCGATTGCCGAAATCGATATCTGTAAAAGGGATCATGACGATCCTCGGTCTGTACATCAGGCCGAGGTCGAAGCTAAGCCCGGAGGCGACGCCTTTGCCCTTCTCCTCCGCCGTTCCAAACGGAGCCAGCCTGCTGTGAATGAACCGCACATTGACACCGAGAGCCAGTTCGTCGAAAACCATGGTAGCGTAGCCCGCAGTCAGGGCAAACTCATATCCTTTGAACCTACCGATCTCCTCAGGTCCGGTCGGGGCCGTTCGAATGAATTCGCCAAGATTGAGATATGTGAGGCCCGCCGAGATTGTCCCGTCCAGGTCAGGAACATTCTGCTTGTACACGGTATGAGCGATCCAGAGGTCTGAGAGTCCGAACCCGGGGAGCCAATTGGCATGAGACAATGCGACCTCGGAACCGGTCTGATACGCGTAACCGGCCGGGTTCCAAAACTGCGCCCACACGTCATCGGCAAGACCGGCACCCGCTTCTCCCATTCCGCTTGCCCTCGAATTCGGGGCGATGAGGAGAAACGGAACCGCCGAGGTGGACACCTGAGCCGATATCTCGAATGTCATGACGATGAGAAGAATCGGCAGAATGATTTTCTTCAGCATAGACTGCATCCTCCGTGGAAACAAGGTCCCCGCGAGGGGACGGTTTTGATGATACCAGAATTATTTTCCATTTTCAATACTCTAGCGCAGGACCGTCAGTTTTCCGATAACTTCTTCAGAAGTACGACGATCGGAAGACCGGGTGACAACTTTGTAAAAGTACACACCGTTGGCGATCGGGTCTCCGTTCTGATCGCGCCCGTCCCAGGGAATCCGGACAAACCGGTCGACAACGGAAAGCCCTTCTTGAATTTTGACCAGTCTGCCCGCAAGGGTATAGATCTTGACTTCGACGTCGATAGGATCCGACGAATTTCGTTGAAAGGTGAACACCGTCGACCGCACAACAGGATTGGGGAAATTAAAGACATTGTAGATTTTCAAATCCGATACCGCGCGGACATCAAAGGCGATTTCCTCCTGAGCCGAATTGTTGTAAATATCCCATGCCTTGACCTTTAACGAGTGTCCTCCTTCCGAAAGATCCCGAAGTTGATAACGGACTTCTCCGCTCTGATACGTGTCGAGGTCTCCACGATAGAATGGGGTCAGATCAATGGACTGAGGTATTCCGCTGAGGGTGGCCTCAAGCCGGTGTCCGACACTTGCCGTCGATGTATTGATCCCGCTTTGGTCGAACAGTTTCACGAGAAGCAACGCATCCGGGGACACGACATCGCCTGACCGGAACGACTCATCATCGAGAAACACCTGCAGGAGAGGCCCCACGCTATCGACGGCTGCCGCGGAATCTGTACCGGCGATCACGATGTTCTCCGTATAACCCACGGCATCGGATGAGGAGGACCGGGCATAGACGGAAATGCGGGCCCGGTTGTTGTCATACGAAACGTCCTTGGGAATGGGAACTGTGGCGCGGAACTTCCCCTGGTTGACGCTGATCTCACCGCGATACAACAGGCTGCCATTGACTTCAAAGGAAAAATTCCCCCATTCCGGGACGAACACCCTGCGTTTGGAATCGAACATTTCCAGGAGCGCTCGTCCGGTGAAATCGCCCGACGGAGATCCGTCCGGTCGGAGAACAAGCCCGTTGATTTCGATACGACTGAGCGCGCTCACCTGGACGAGAGTCGATAACGGAGCGCCGTCGATGCTGTCCACACCTGCAAACGTCGCCGGGAGATTTAGTCTCATGGTAGGATCAGCAAAGAGATGGTACTTAATGTCGTTGACACCGGAAAGTATTTGTTTCGTCCGGTACATGGCATCAACGAGTCTCCGCGGTCTTCCATCCGGATCACGGGGAAACAATTGCGCATAGAGCGTGTTGTTGAACTGTGAATTCTGAAACGAATAAACAGCACGGGATGCCGTGACGACACCGATGGCGCCCCCCTGAGCCATGGTCAGTAACAGTTCCCCTGCACTTTCTTCAGCCGGATCGTCATAGCGGGCGAAGTCACAGGTGGCCGCAACAAGAAAAAAGGGTTGGGTGTAATTTCTGAGCAGGGGCAAGCTGGCCTCACGAGTGAAAATTGCCTCGTGGGCCCAGAGCTGCGGGTTCCCGTGTCCGGTATAGTTAAGAATAAGCGTCCCATCGTTGATGGCTTCCACGATCGCAGTGTTGGCTGTCGGTTTTCGCCGACCTGCCGCGCTGTTGACCGTCGGATACTCCACGATAAAGATCTTCTTCTTTTCCACAATTGCGGGCGTAAAACTCTGCGCCAGGACCTCGGCCTGAAGCGTGTGAATGCTCCCGTCATCCCTTGTCGAGGTCAGGCCGTCATCCGCGACGTATGTGACGCGATTGCGCCACGGCTCCAAGGGTGCGGTTGTTTCATACGCAATGATCTTATCCACCGCAGCCCGTGCCTGCCCGAGTGAATTGATCGGAAGGCGACCGATCGCAACCGAAACCTTTGTGTCGCCGGGATTCAGTATGCCCAGATGATCGTCACTGGCATAAGAAAGGATCTGAAACACCGATTCCAGCGTTTCGTAGGGAGGGATCCAGTTCCGGTTGGAGGCCCGGATGTTTTTGTAATCGTAGTGGCCGTCGCCGAACAGCAGGACATAGCGGACCGGAACGCTCCAGTTCCCTCGTGTGGAAAGAAGAAAATCCCTGACCGCCAGCGGGTCGGTGTTTCCCCCCGAATACTCATTGACAATATTCTCAATGTCCACAACCAGGCACGTCAAGGAATCTCCCTGTTCGCGATGGGCCGCAAGACGATCCGCTTCGGACCGAAATTCTCTGGGCGTAATGATGACGAACTCAGCCCCCGTTGTGAGACCCTGGAGGTTTGTATTCTCCACTTTCCGGACGTTCGTCGGCACAAGGAAGCCGTTCGGACCTATGGCAAGAAACTGGCGGACGCCTCCCGCGGTCTGCGGCGACTGAAACGCGCACATTCCCGGGTCGATCGGATCGACGGTCAAATTCGTGATTCTCACAACACTGTCATGGACGCTCACATCGAAGACATTCACGTCTCGGCTGGAAAAACCGGAGACGCGATATTCCATGACGCCCGTCGTATCGGGCGACGAGAACGCGATGAAATCATTCAGAGCCTCAAAACGTCTCCGATACAGGATTTCAAACCAATCAAGCCATCCGTTTGCTCCCGACGAATTTGCCGAAAAACTGAACCGAAGAATGCTACGATCGTCGGGCAACGTGACCTGGCGCGAGATCGTGGTCAACGGAGCCCGATATGCCGCGTTGCCTTCGATGTCTCTTACATCGATCCCCAACGTGATGATGGGATTCCCAAGGGGTTCTCCATTCTCCTCAATCTGGAAAGACTCGTTTGTCAATGAACGCCCCAGAAACAGAAACCGGTAGGTGGTCGGTTTCGCGGAGACGAAGCCCGGAAGGAGAGTTGTGTACACCGCCGTCCTGCTTTCGGAGTCAAAGAGCGGGCCGAGCCACTGCCTTCCCGAGTGGATGAGATTGTTCCGTTCTTCCTCCACAAAGACCTTTTCCTGAAAATCTTCGACGAACGGACCGGAGGCATTCCCGGATGCAACGGAATCCATCGACTTCCCCGGATCACCGCCAAACGTGAAAAAATAGGCGTTCACATCTGTATAGTGATTGATAGAATGGTTGAATGTCTTTGTCGCAGGATTGTACCGCCACCCGCGCGTCGAGGCGCCGTAGAAGAGGAGATAATCCTCCGCGTCAAACAGACCGTTTCCGTTCCTGTCGACGATCATGCGGGCAACCTCCTGGAGGCCGCCGGATGGGCGGGGCTCCGAAACTCCCTCCGGCAGCGGTCTCCCGCCGTTTCCGTAGACGCGGATGGAACCAATGTCGGACACGGCGCTCACGGCAATGCCCGCATTGATGAAGAACGATTGATCCAATTTGTAAATCCCTGTTTCTCCGATATCCATCTTGTACCATTCGCCCTGCTTCAACGGCGAATCGGGCACTTGTCTCGACGCGACCTGACGGGAAGATCCGGCCACTGATTTGACACGGACCACCATCGCGTCGTAGCGTCTCAGGATCTGCCGTGCTTCATCGTACTGAAGGGGATAAAGCTTCAGGAGGATGGTTGATGTCCCGCTCAATGTGGTGATCTTTTCCACTTCTGTGAGCCTTGATGGGGCGAACCCTGCGGCTCCAGAAGGTCGGCCGGAAAACACCGGTACAGCTCCGAATTCCCTTTCGTCTTCTCTTCGGAATGCAGGATACGGCGCAGGGAGATGGCCCGGAAGCTCGGTGTACCGAACATCCACGATTTCCGCTTCCCAGTTCTCGCCTTGAAGTTCCAACGGAAGCACGCGGAAGGGAATCATCGGTTGTCCGGGATCTTCCCGAGACAAGATTCCGCCGGTAAATCCAACAAAGGTGTAGTGTCCTCCCCCGGCGCCGCGGATCGCTTGCGTGAAGAACTGCGGGTGGAATTCCAACACGATTGCAGAGGCGCTGCGTTCGCGAACGACCACATCGCCCTGATCCTGACCGACGAGGATGACAGTGGAGAGGAAAAAAACAAGAAGTATGGAGATCGAACGCTGCATAGAAAAATGAAAAAGCCGAACGACGGTCCATGTTCCTTCATTCGGCCACTTGGCTTCCACCGAATTCGATAAAGGCTTGCTCCGTCACTGCCACACCTGAACAAACCGCTTCGTTTGATCAGGAACCAACCTTTAACAAAGACTCGATAGAAGAATTTCCTGTATGCGTTTTACGATCTCGACTCTAAAGATAGCAGAAGGGTGTTTGAGAGTCAAGAAATCGCGTGTGCCATGTTACACGCACAGACTGAATGCGTTTTTCATTGCGCGCGGGTTTTTTGGTTGCAGTTAGCGCAAAAAATTATTAAATTTCCGTTGTTTTAGACACTTTTTCGAGGTAGAATGTCGAAACCGCTGAATATTCTCTTCGTCTCCAGCGAGGTGGATCCGTTTGCGAAGACAGGGGGACTTGCCGATGTTTCCAGCTCCCTTCCAAAGGCCATCAAAGAATCCGGTCATGAAATTCGGATCATGATGCCGCGATACCGCTTTATCAGCGAACGAAAATTCAAGCTGCACGATATCATCCGATTGAAGGACATCCCGATTCCTGTGGGCGAGGCCGCGGAACTGGGCAACGTGAAATCCTCCTTTATCAGCAATCTGAAAGACAAAGTTCAGGTTTACTTCCTGGACAATGCCAAATATTTTGGCCGCGACGGAGTCTATCAAAGCCCGGCAAGCAAGAAAGACTATCAGGACAATGATGAACGCTTCATTTTTTTCTGCCGAGGGGTATTGGAAACGCTCAAGCGCCTCGGCTGGCAGCCGGACATCATCCACTGCAACGATTGGCAGGCAGGATTGATTCCAGGATACGTGAAGACGGTATATGGGGACGATGCCTTTTTCAAGAGCATCAAGACAGTGTTCACTATTCATAACATGGCATACCAGGGGGCTTTCCCGGGCGACTCATTTCAAAAGTCAGGTCTTCCGAAGGAAATTTTTGTTCCCGAGGGCGTTGAGGCATACGGAAAGTTCAATTTCCTCAAAACCGCGCTCTATTTTGCCGATGCGATTACGACCGTCAGCAAGAAATATGCTGAAGAAATCTGCGCATCGGACGAAATGGGGGCAGGTCTCAACGGTCTTCTTGCCCATCGTAAAAAGGACTTACACGGGATTCTCAACGGCATCGACTATCATATCTGGAATCCGCTGACAGATGAGTTAATTTACCGGAAGTACGACGTCAAATCAATCGAAGCAAAAATCGACAACAAAAAGGCGTTGGTGAAACGATTCAATCTTGAGTACAATGACACTATTCCCCTTGTCGGAGCGATTTCCCGTCTTGTGGACCAAAAAGGGTTTGATCTTGTCCTGGAGGCTATGGACGATTTGATGAAGCTGGATCTGCAATTTGTGCTGCTAGGCGCCGGGGATCACAAGATTGAAAAAAAATTTGAATCGTATCAGAAAAAATACCCTTCAAAAATGGGAGTTTTCTTCGGCTTTGACGACGAACTTGCGCATCTGATCGAAGCCGGAAGTGACATGTTTCTCATGCCTTCGCGGTATGAACCGTGTGGGTTGAATCAGATGTACAGCATGCGGTACGGGACCGTTCCCGTGGTCAGAGCGACCGGAGGACTTGACGATACCGTGGAGGATTACGCGGGTGGAAAGGGAACGGGAGTGAAGTTCGAAAAATACGACCCAAAAGAACTGGTGAAAGCGGTTCATCGGGCGATGAAAATCTACCATCAGCCCGACGAGTGGAAAAAGCTGATGCGAAACGGCATGGCCAAGGACTTCTCCTGGGAACACTCCGCCCGCCAGTACGCTGCGTTGTACCGGGAACTGCTGAAGCAATAAGCACACTATGCATGAAGAGGTTGGCATTTTTTTCGACAGAGACGGAACGATCAATGTGGAGCTTGATTATATCTCGGACCCCGACAAACTGGAGCTTGTTCCGGGCGCGGCCAAGGCCATTCGGGAAGCCAACGAATTTGGAGTCAAGGTTTTTGTCATCACGAATCAATCCGGCGTAGCCCGGGGTTTGTACACGGAACACGATGTCGAGGCAGTTCATACGCGGCTCCGCAAGACACTCGCAGACCACGGCGCGCATCTTGACGCCATCTACTACTGTCCGCACCATCCCGAGTACGGGACTCCAGCGTATAGAAAAGTTTGCACCTGTCGCAAACCGAAGACGGGAATGCTCCAGGAGGCCCGCAAATCCTTTCGGATTGACCTGAGCAAATCGTATGTCGTGGGGGACAAGTGTACGGATATCGAGGCCGGCCGCACGGCACACTGTGGCACTGTTCTTGTGCTTACCGGATATGGGGCAGCGGAGGCCGAAGATTGCGGAAAGGCAGGGGGTGCAGATCATGTGGCAAAGGACATCTATGCGGCGTGGCATTACATCAGGAAAAACATTGATCGGACACAACAGCGCTAGGCTCTTTCGTCGTATTCAAAGCGACGCGATTTTTCCCCGAGTGATCGCCTCCTTCCTGCTTGTGCTTGCAGGATGCGTGGACGAACCCAGCCCCGTCGGCGCCGGGTTGTTCCCTTCGTCGGATCTTGTCAAACTGGACAGTATCATAGTTATTTCCCACGAGAGTTTCAGCAGGAAAGCTGTCCCCCGGTCGTTCTTCGTCGGAAGCCCGACGACATTCGCCGTTGGACGAAGCGGAACGCTGGAGTCGTGGGGGCTGGTCCAATTTCCTGCCTTTGATAATTCACTCAACCAGGCCTCGGCCCTGAGGGCCGAACTCCGCCTCCGCACTGCCTACCACCTTGGAGATTCGCTGGGTCTCTCCCTCATCGTCCGGAAACCGACGATGAGTTGGAACAGGACCACATTTACGTACGATTCTCTGAAGCTCCCTGGGTTTTACGTCCCCACAAATTCACCGGAATTCGACAAAGATGGAGACGAAATCCACATCGAACTGGACACCGCCCTCGTCAACGAATGGTTTCGGACCGGAACGGCCTCGACGCCGTTCGGGATCCTTTTGGAGCCCACAAACTTCACAGCACTGAAGGGATTTCATAATAGTCTTGCGGATAGCAGCGATGACAGACCGGAATTGACCGTTGTCTATACACCGAGTGCATCCCAGACAGCCGACACAATTCGATCAACGGGGTTTGTTGAAAAATTTGTCCTCGGCGCAACCGACACGTCATTTCTCAGCAGTACCACGCTGATGTATGCCCGCGCAGGAGCCGCCTTCCGCGGAGTCGCGGGATTTGATATCCGCGGTGTGCCTGACCGCGCATCCATTCACCGTGCAATCCTCGAAGTCACACTGGATCCCTCATCATCCGAGTTTACCTCGCAGGTGCTTGATTCTCTCGTTGCACATTACATCTTGAGCGACGGATCATTCCAAGAGTTTTCTTTTTCGGCTGCCGGGTGGGTCCTCAACCCGGTCCAGCCCAGCACCGCCTTGACTGAATCCGGGCGGAGAATTTACCGCTTCACGGTGACCGAATTTGTTCAGGCCTGGGTCAGGGGATACGGAGAACGCCGTATCGGAGTAGCAGCAATGGGCGAAACAACGTCGATTGACGGCTTCGCCGTGTTTGGAGCAGCCGCGGCCGATTCTTCTCTTCGACCAAAACTCAGCATCCTTTATTCCCCCACACACTGATGAAACGATCGCTCGCATTCGCTCTTGTCTTTTTTCTCACCGGCATCACCGTCGTGCACGCCGGGGGGCCGACGTTTACGCGTTTCGGCCTGGGCGATATTATTTTCTTCGGGGATCCGCGGGCATCAGCCATAGGAATAACGGGCATTGCACTAACGGGCGATGGATTCATCAACACGATGAACCCCGCAGGCCTTGCCGGCATCACCCGCACAAGAATCTTCGGGGGATTCGAGTACCTCAGCAGTACCATTTCCGATCAAGCGGGTTCTGAACGTTTCGTGCGGGGAGGATTCCAGGGAATCGCGCTTGCGGTACCGGCCTCCCCGGACGACGGTCTTGTCTTGTTTGCCCAGGCCAGCCCATTCAGCCGGGTGGATTACAACGCGGAAGTGCGAGAGCCCCTTCCCCCAAGCCCCTTCACTCAGGGACTGAAAGGAGTGGGAGGGCTTTCAAGTCTTTCCCTCGGCGCTTCGTACCGGCCGCTGACCCGCCTGGACATCGGTCTGAAATTCACGTACTACTATGGCACCATTCAACAGTTGGCCTCGGTGGATTTCGACGATTCCGCATTCGAAGACAGCGAAATCCAGAAATCATTGTTCCACTCAGGAATGAACTTCGCGCTTGGTCTTACTTACCGCGGGCTGGCGGATCTTCCCGGGAGTTCGTTCTTCCAACCCTTGACGGTTGGCTTGATCCTCTCGGCCCCAGCCAAACTCTCCGTGAAAGAAGAACGGATCCTGCTCACCTCCACCTCCTCCGATACAGCGTCGGTTGCCCGGGGCACAACGGATCTTCCGCTCGGCCTTGGAGTGGGAGCATCCTACCTCGTCGCAGACCGGACGCTCATTTCCGGCGAAGTCTTCCACCAACAGTGGGGATCGGCAAACTTTTTTGGAATTCCACCTGTTGGAATAAGAAACAGCGGCCGATACGGAATCGGAGTGGAATTCCTCCCCCCCAGGAATCCCGAAACTTATTGGGCTGCGGTGGCATATCGGGCCGGATTTACGTACCATTCTTCTTACTATTCGATCAACGGACAACCTGTCAATGAGTGGTACGGCTCTGCGGGCGTCGGATTGCCCATTGGACCCGATGCCAGGCTTCACTTGACTGCGCAGATCGGTTCGCGGAGAGCCGCCTCCGGCGCGCTGCCTAAAGAAACCTTCGTAAGGATCTCAGCGTCGTTCAGCGCAAGCGAAGCCTGGTTCCTTACGATCGAAGAAGACTGAACATCAACTTTCGGAGGTCTCACTCGTCATGAAACGTTTTTTCCTGATTCTGGGCGTCGTCTTACTCCTCACTTCCCAGGTTGTACCATCGAATGCCCAGACGAAACCGAATGCACCCGAAGCGGCAAAAAACTGGAGTCTCTTCTTTGAATATCATAAGAACGGAGACCACTTGAGCGCGGTCCCCTATGGATGGAGAGTGATTGAACTTGATCCTGACCGGTTCAAGACGATCTATGTCAAATTGGCCGACAGTTATCTCAGCTTCTCCCTGGACACGACCCGGACCCCGACGGATCGGCGCGCCCATGCCGACACGATGATCCTGATTTACGATCTTGGGCTCAAAAACGTGCCCGACCGCGCGGCAGGTCTTTGGCTCAGCCGGGGATACGCACTCGCCACATATTTCGACGACCGGGGCGTTGAGGCAATCGAGAGCTATGAAAATGCGCTCGCCCTGGATCCGAAAACCGACTTCGTCTATGCAGACCAGCTCGGAGTTCTTTATATGAAGAACCTTGAGAAGAACCCGGAATTCAAGAGCCGGGCCGTGGAATTGTATCGAAAGCAAAAGGAGAAGGACCCGACCAATACGGTCGCCAGTGAGAGGCTCAGGGCCCTCATCAGCGACCCCCAGGAGCTGATCGATCTGGCGGAGCATGATCTCAAGAACGATCCGGAAAACGTCGAAAAAATCTGGGATGCGGTGATGGCGTACAAGGAGGGCGAACAGTTTGACGGAGCGGAGCGTCATCTCCTCAAGCTTGTGAAGAAAGTCCCGAGTGCGGCGAACTATTGGAATGAACTTGGCATCGTCCGGCACAGGGGGGGAAAATACAAGACAGCGATCGAAGCCTACGAGCAGGCCCTGAAGCTCAATCCTGCCCTCCGGGAGAATCATTTGAACATTGCGGCCAGTTATCGGGCCATGAAGAATTACGCGGCAGCCATTACCACCGCCCAGAGGGCAGCCCAGCGGGAACGAGGATGGGGCATGCCGTATATAGAGATCGCAGAGGTCTATAAAGCCGCCGTGGAAAACTGCATCCGCGATTTAAAGGGGGGGGATTGGTCAAAACTCGACTTCGACGACAAGCTCGTGTACCGGCTTGCACAGGAAACATATGCACGGGCGAAAGCAGTCGAGCCGGCGCTGGCGAACGAGGCAAATCAGCGCGTTAATGAGTTGTCAACGTTGGTACCGACGAAAGAAGACTATTTTTTTAACGACCAAAGAAAAGTCGCCGGCAAGTTTTCCGTTCAAGGCGACTGTTACAAGTGGGTCAGTGACCAAGTGACGGCACCCTAAAACCATGATTGCCATTGCCAGCGACCACGCGGGGTTCCGATACAAGGAGCAGGTCAAGCGCGTTCTTGACGAACTTGGGCTTCAGTACCAGGACTTCGGTACGGATTCAGAACAATCGACCGACTACCCGGATTGGGCTCACCGCGCCTCGGAAGCAATCGTGTCAGGGAGATGCGAGCGCGGCATTCTCATCTGCGGCACCGGAATCGGCATGGCCATCGTCGCCAATAAACACCGGGGTATCAGAGCTGCAGTGTGCGAATCAGTCACCGCGGCGAGACTGGCTCGTCTCCATAATAATGCAAACGTTCTGACCGTCGGCGAACGTATCACCGGTTGGGAATCCGTCGCCGATATCGTCAAGACGTTTCTCTCAACCTCGTTTGAAGGCGGACGTCATGAACGGCGCGTCGGCAAGATTCATTCGTTGACAGAGCTCTAACCGCTCTGCATTCGTCACAAGCGTCAGCCTTCCACCAATTCCTGCTTCGGTTCACCCATCACCAAGCGAACTCGTATGCACCATCTCCAACAGCACGATCCTGAAGTTTTTGAGGCGATCACGGGCGAGATCCACCGTCAGAACTCGAAGCTGGAACTGATCGCATCAGAGAACTTTGTCAGCCGCGCTGTCCTCCAGGCCATGGGTTCCCCCCTCACCAACAAATACGCCGAGGGATATCCGGGGAAGCGGTATTACGGCGGCTGCGAATTCGTCGATGTGGCCGAAACCCTTGCGCGCGAACGGGTAAAGAGGCTCTTTGGCGCCGAGTATGCCAACGTTCAGCCTCACTCCGGCTCTCAAGCCAACATGGCGGTTTACTTCTCGTTCTTGAAACCGGGAGACACCGTGCTGGGGATGGACCTTTCCCACGGAGGCCACCTGACCCACGGATCGCCCGTGAATTTTTCCGGTCAACTGTACCGGTTTACCGCCTACGGCGTTTCCAGAGAAACCGGCACCATCGATTACGATCAGGTGACAGAGATTGCGCGCAGGGAGAAGCCGAAGATGATCACGGTGGGCGCGAGCGCCTACTCACGGAACATCGATTATAAGGCGTTTCGATCAATTGCCGATTCCGCGGACGCCTTCCTATTTGCCGATATTGCCCATCCGGCGGGATTGATCGCCAGCGGCCTTCTGAACGATCCGCTTCCTCATTGTCATGTCGTCACCTCCACAACGCACAAAACGTTGCGGGGACCGCGTGGAGGATTAATTCTGATGGGGAAGGATTTTGAAAATCCGTTTGGGGTTGTTGCTCCGAAATCCGGTCGAAGGAGGATGATGTCGGAACTCATTGATTCGATGGTCATTCCCGGAATCCAGGGGGGTCCGCTGATGCACGTGATTGCAGCCAAGGCGGTGGGGTTCCGTGAGAATCTCCAGCCGGAATTCAAAACGTATTCGCAACAAGTGATCAAAAACGCGCAGGCGCTTGCCAAGGCTCTTGTCGGACGCGGATTCAATATCATCTCCGGAGGAACGGACAACCATCTGATGCTGATCGATCTGCGGAACAAGAAGGTCACAGGAAAGCAGGTGCAGGAAGCGCTGGACGAATCGGGGATCACCGTGAACAAGAACGCGGTCCCCTGGGACGACAAATCTCCGTTTGTCACCAGCGGAATCCGGATCGGCACGCCCGCCGTCACAACCCGAGGAATGGAAGAAGCGCAGATGGAGACGATCGCAGAACTGATCGACACGGTGGTCCGGAATATCGAAAAGGCCGGGGTGTTTTCGGCTGTCAGCAGGAAAGTCGAAGAGCTCTGTTCCGCTTTTCCCCTTTATCCCGAAGGCGATTGGCTGAAGGCATGAGTACGCCTCCGACATCTCAAGACACGAGGGAAAACCCGCGCGACATGTCGTTCCTTGACCACCTGGAGGAGCTTCGGTGGCATATCATCAAGGCGCTGGTCGGTCTCCTTCTTGCCACGATTGCCTGCGGCGTGTATGCCGATTTCATTGTGCAAGACATTCTGATGAAGCCGCTGCACGAGGCGGGCCTCAAGGTGCAGGTTCTCGCACCCTACGGAATTGTGCTCTTGTACATGCAAACGGTCCTCATCTGCGGGCTTATCCTCAGCATGCCGAACACCCTGTTCTGGCTCTGGAGGTTTGTTGCGCCGGGGCTGCTGATCAAGGAGCGGCGGTACATTGGCCGGCTGGTGTTCCTCACCTCTTTGTGTTTCTTTGCCGGCGTTGCGTTCTCGTACTTCATTCTGCTTCCCACCTCGCTGAAGTTTTTCGCGGTCTTCGGCACGCGCACAATAGACCTGAACATCGCCGCCGATCACTACGTCAGTTTTATTCTTACTCTTCTCCTCGGAGCGGGCCTTGTCTTTGAACTTCCGATGGTTTCTTATTTCCTGACGAAAATCGGCTTTCTCACTCCGGCGTTCATGCGTCACTACCGGAGACATTCGATTGTCGCCATTTTGATCATTTCGGCGATCGTCACACCCACTCCCGATCCGATGACGCAGGTGATGCTTGCGATGCCGATGCTGTTGTTGTATGAGATCAGTATCTTTGTCTCCAAGATCGCTTCGAAAAAAGAGGAGACGGCGGAAACGGAGCGGACACTCACCCCAAAGGAAGAATCCACGTGACCATCACGGGAAAATCGACGGCCTCTCTGGAAAAAATCAAACGGCCGATTGAGCAAGAGCTGAAGGAGTTCGACCGGTACTTCCGGGAAGCCATGCGCTCGAAGGTCGGCCTCATTGACCTGATTGCGCGCTATATTGTCCGGCAGAAGGGAAAGCGGGTGAGGCCGATCCTTGTGTTCCTGAGTGCCAAGGCGTGCGGGACTGTTTCCGAAAGCACATTCCGGGGCGCCACGCTGGTGGAGATCCTGCACACCGCTACGCTGGTCCACGACGACGTCGTCGATGACGCCGAGACCCGGCGCGGACTTGCTTCGATCAACGCAGTGTGGAAGAACAAGATTGCGGTCCTGATGGGCGATTATCTCCTTGCCCGCGGTCTTCTGCTCTCCGTGGAGCGGGACGATTATTATTTCCTGAGCTCGACCTCACATGCGGTCAAACGGATGTCGGAAGGCGAATTGCTCCAGATTCAAAAAAGCCGGCGGCTGGACATGGACGAAGAAACGTACTTGCGGATCATCAGCGACAAGACCGCCTCATTGTTCTCGACCTGCACAGACATCGGGTGTGCCAGCGTAACGCAGGATGAAACGAGGAGGGCGGTCATGAAGGAGTTCGGTGAAAACGTCGGGATGGCGTTCCAGATCCGCGACGACCTACTGGATTACCTGGGGCGCAAAAGCATCATTGGAAAACCGACCGGCATCGATGTCAAGGAGAAGAAGTTGACGCTTCCTTTGATTCATTCCCTGAGGCAGGCCGACCGGAAAGATGCGCGGAGAGCGCTACGGATCGTCAAGAACGGAGCAAAGCAGAAAGAGATTGAATGGATTGCAAGTCTTGTGCGTGAAGCTGGAGGAATTGCGTACGCGAAGGAGAAAGCGGAGCAGTATGCACGACAAGCATGCAGCAATCTTCTCGCGATCCCCGATTCCCCCGCCAAAGTGGCTCTTCTTCAGTTTGTGGATTTCGTCACGGAGCGGGAGAGTTGACGCCTGGGAGTTGCAATTTTGAACAAACCAAGATGTCGGAGTAACCCGCCCGCCGCGGAGAGTGCCACGAGGCGGGGCAGGCACTCCAACCTACACCTCTGTGGCCTACTTGATGACTCTTTGTGATCCAGTTGATCCCCAACGAAAACCTGCTGGCCTTCTATCCAAAACCCCATGTAGCGGGTGTCCTCCCGCCGGGCTCAACAAATCTTGATGCTGGTACCATTCCTATTTCACAAATTCACGCTCGCCGCTTCTCACCACCAGGACGGGACACGGCGCCTTGCGAACCACCTTCTCGGCCGTGCTGCCGAAAAGCGCATGTTCCAGGCCAGAGTGCCCGTGGGTGGCAATAATAATCAAGTCGACCTGTTCTTCCTTCGCGTACTGAAGAATTTCATAGAACGCTTTTCCGGTCCGGATCGCGCGTTTCGCCGGAACTCGTTTTCCGATTTCATGCCGGAGAAGATCGTCTAACTCCTCCCCGCCGCGCTTCCGCAGCTCGTCCTCGATCGCCGGAAATCCGACCTGACCAAAACTAAAATCGGCCGGATAGACCGTCGGCTCTACCACATAGATCAGACTGATACGGGCGCGAAACTGACGGGCAAACGGAATTGCGTACTGGAGGGCTTTCTTGGAGTGCTCCGAAAAATCGATGGGGACCAGAATGTTCTTCAGGTCGATTCTTGTCGGCCGGCTCTTACGACTCCGCTTTCCTGGCCGGGCTGTCAGCTTCCTTGCTGTTTTCTTCGCCATTGGATCTCCTCTCAAGTTCTGACTGAAGGGCATCCATCTGACTCTTGAGTTTCGAAAGCTCCTTGTCCGTTTTTCTCAGGCGCTCTCCGACGATTTCCGCAAGTTTCAGGACGATCTTGATTCCCAACGACGGCTTCCGTTCGATGAGATCGAGCAGATCCGGGCGGAAGAAGCCGATCAGCAAACATTCGGTCTTGCAGATGGCACTCGCCGAGCGCGGGGACTCATCGAGGAGCCCAAGTTCGCCGAAAAAATCTCCCTCAGAGAGCACAACAAGTTCTTTTTGCGCGTTGTCCTTATCGGCCAATGCAATGGACACCGTCCCTTCCTGGACGATGTACATCCCCAGCCCGGGATCACCCTGATAAAAAACAGGTTCTCCCGCGCGGTATTCGCGTTTGTGCACAATCGCTGCGACCTCTTTCAATTCGCGGAATGTCAGGTGCGCAAAGGCAGGTACTCTGCTGAGCAATTCCTGGGTCGACCCTTTCCGGACACTGCGTTCGGAAAAGATGTTTTTCCAGATTACGCTTTCGCCGACGAATTTTGGAACAGCCATGTTCGTCTCCCGACTCGCAAGGTTCTAGATAAATGTGAGCCAGTTAAATTTGTCGTTGCCGGTCTGAACGATGTCGAAGAACGACTTCTGAATCTCTTTCGTAACCGGCCCGGGCTTCCCGTCTCCCACCAGGATCTTATCCACGGACCGGATGGGCGTGATTTCGGCCGCCGTCCCCGTGAAAAACAACTCTTCAACCGTGAACAACATCTCCCTGGGAATCTGCATCTCAACGACGGGGTAACCCAGCTCTTTTGCAAGGATCAACACTGCCGATCGCGTTACGCCCGGAAGAAGCGCAGACGAAAGCTGCGGGGTGAAGATTGTCCGGTCCCTCACGAGGAAGATATTCTCGCCGCTTCCCTCGCTCACGTTCCCGAAGTAGTCGAGGGCAATTCCTTCTGCGTACCCGCCGGCAAGCGCTTCGAGCTTGATCAGCTGCGAATTCAGATAGTTGCCGGTTGCCTTTGCCATGGTGGCAAGGGTGTTGGGCGCCGGACGATGCCATGAAGCGACGCTGACGTCGATGCCGTTGGCAAGGGCCTCTTCCCCAAGATACGCGCCCCATTCCCAAACTGCAATAGAGACGTCAACCGGACACCCCAGCGGGTTCACGCCGACCTCCCCGTAGCCGCGGTAGACAAGGGGTCTGATATAGCAAGCCTTCAATTTGTTGGCCTGGATCGTCTCTTTGATAGCACCGACAAGCTGTTCCCTGTTATAGGGAATCTCCGTACGGTAGATCTTGACAGAATCGTACAACCGCCTCAAATGGGCGTCGAGACGGAAGATCCCCGAACCCTTTTTTGTATTGTAGCAACGAATTCCTTCGAACCACCCGGAACCGTAGTGAATAACGTGAGAAAGAATATGGATGCTCGCATCATCCCAGTCCACCAATTTTCCATTCATCCAAATTTTTTGAGCTTTTTTTACCGGCATGACATTCGTTCCTTGTTCTGGTTTCAGGCAATCGGCATCTCGTAGATCCGATATTTCTTGTACGGCGTGCCGTTCATTGTATTGGCCGCCTTGATCATTTTATCATTGTCCTCGAGAATCCAGCCGGCTTCGCCGTACTGGTAGCCAAGTTTCCGCGCCCTGGCCGCAGTCTCATAGAACAGGACTCCCGCTGCGCCGGAGGCCTGGTGCTCCGGAAGGACACCCAGGACAATGATCCGAACCGTGTTGATCCGCTTCTTATGCAGCGCGAGCCGGACCAACCCGGGGATCAACCATCCCCTCGTATTCGACTTCAGGGCCGCGTTAATATCGGGAAGAGAAAGAGCAAATCCAACAGTTTTGCCGCGTGATTCGGCAAAGATCACCAAATCAGGAACGACTACCGGTTTCAAATCTGCGGCGAGCGCGTTGATTTCCGCGTCCGTCATTGGAACCTCTCCCCAATTGTGAACCCATGCTTTGTTGTAAACGTCTTTGATGCGTTGGACGTCCGAGTCAAACCGTTTCATGTCAAGCGAGCGAAACGAAAGACCCTGTCGTTCCTTCACAAGCGCATGTATGCGCTCCAGACGGTCCGAGTACACCGTCTCCTGGGAAAGCAGGAACGAATACAGATCCTTGATTTTGGTCAGTCCGTACGACTCGATCAACGTCGCATAGTACGGGGGGTTATACGGCATCAGGATGACCGGCGAATGCTCGAACCCTTCGATGAGGAGGCCGTACTCATCATTGACCGACGGGTTCGCCGGTCCGCGCATGGCATTCATGCCGTGTGAGCGGAGGAATTCTCGCGCGGAGCTAAACAACGCCTTCGCGACGTCTCGATCGTTGATGCATTCAAAGAATCCGAAAAAGCCGACCTTGTCCCGATGTTCCCTGTTGTGATTATGATTGACAATGGCTGCAATGCGTCCCACCATCTCCCCGTTCCGTTCGGCAATAAAGAACTCAGTCTCCGAATGGGCATAGAAAGGATTTTTCTTCCGGTCCATGAGTTTCTTCCGATCCATCCAGAGCGGAGGAACCCAAACCGGATTCCCGGCGTAAATCTTCCAAAGGAACCCGATGAATTGTTTGGTATCTTTGGCCGTGCGGACAGGACGTACAGAAATGGAGTTCATGAAAAATTCGGCGTTGGGAGAGATGAAAGGAGAAAATGAAAAAGCCGCGTCCTCGGGGGAAAGCGGCTTTTCACAGCTGTGTCAGACCGGGCATACGCCATCGACGCTCAGTGTATAACTCCGAGGCTCCGGCCGACTTTCTTGAAGATGGCGAGGGCTTTGTCGAGGTGCTCATCCTCATGCGAAGCCATATAGCTCGTCCGGAGCATTTCCATCCCCGGCGGCACTCCGGGGCGGATAAACGCATTGACAAAGACGCCTTCTTCAAAAAGACCCCGCCACATGCGAAGGACTTTTTCCGTGTCACCGATGATAACGGGAACGACCGCTGAATCGTGCTCGCCGACCCGGTATCCCATCTCGGCAAGCCCAATCCGCATTTTTCGCGCATTTTGCATGAGTTTGTCGATGCGATGCGGTTCTTTTTCGAGGATATCAAGCGCCGCCAGGGCTGCCGCCACGGAAGCGGGAGTCGGACTGGCGCTGAAGATCAACGCGGGGGCATGATGTTTCAGGTAGTTGATGACCGTTCTGTCGCCGACCACAAAGCCGCCCAACGACGCAAACGTCTTGCTGAACGTTCCCATTGTCATATCTGTTTCTTTTTCCAGGCCAAAGTGGCTGGCTGTCCCGCGGCCCCCTTTTCCGATGACTCCGACAGCGTGGGCATCGTCAACCAGAATCCGCGCATTGTGCCGCCGTGCGATGCTCACCATCCCCGGAAGGTCAACAATCTCTCCGGAGGTGCTGAATACACCGTCGGTTACGATAAGTTTTGGCGCATCAGCCGGGAGCTTGGAAACGACGGCCTCAAGATGACTCGTGTCGTTGTGCTTGTACCGAATGATGGTTTGTACTTTTCCATCCACAAGGGCGTTGGCCCCGGCTGCCATAAGATTCCCGGCAACAATGCAGGCATGGTTGTCCTTGTCCGAAACGACGTATTCCCCTCTCTGGACGAGGGTGGGGATGATTCCTTGTGCCGTTTGATATCCTGTGCTATAGAGGAGGCAA
The DNA here is from genome assembly GCA_016186715.1 of Ignavibacteriales bacterium. Classification (GTDB taxonomy): domain Bacteria; phylum Bacteroidota; class Ignavibacteria; order UBA10030; family UBA10030. Next base: position 45,623 of record JACPLA010000100.1, read on the forward strand.
TCTTCTTTTCCAAAGAATTTTGCCAGGCGCGTTTCCAATTCGACATGCAGGTCGAGCGTTCCGGTGAGGTAACGCGATCCCGAACAACCGGTGCCGTATTTCTCCACCGCTTTGCTGGCAGCTTCCTTAACGCGGGGATCGGCGGTCAGCCCGAGGTAGTTATTTGACCCGGCCATGATGACCTTCCGCCCCTCAATCTGAACTACCGGGCCTTCGTTCTCTTCGATCGCATGAAAGTACGGATACAAACCGAGCGCCTTGGTTTCATCCGCGCGGGTGAACGCTTTACACTTATCGAAAAGGTCCAACGTGCACTCCAAAGTTATTGAAACGAGGAAGGTCGAAGAAAGGCCTTCATGTTGGGTAGCGTCTCTCCCGGATTTCGAAAAAGAATCATCGCAGAGACGCAGGGAGACAGAGGGTAGCAGAGCCTCCGCGATTTTCTTTTTTCAAAAGCGAGACATCATCTCTTTTTGCTTGTCAAAGCAATTTTTAATATACTCGAATTAGTTTCTAAAGTCAATCGACCTTCCTTGAACGCGGAGAATCTGTATCGCCACTGTTGCCGTCACGGGGGGAACCGGATTCATCGGGAGTCACACCGTTGAAGCGTTGTTGAGCCAGGGCTTCACGGTGCGGTGTCTTGTTCGTCCCGGCAGGAAAGGCCTCGGATGGTTGACCGGCCTTCCTGTCGAGACCGTGGAGGCAGACCTGTTTCATCGACCTTCCCTTCTCAACGCGCTGAACGGAACCGAGTTCCTCGTCCACATCGCCGGGGTCACGCGAGGCAAGCGTCGCCGGGATTTCTACCGCGGCAACGTCGAAACCACTCTCAACCTTCTCAACGCCGCCGAACAATACGGCTCAATCAAACAGTTCTGTTTTCTCAGCAGCCTCACAGCAACGGGGCCAAGCCGGAACGGGACTCCTGTGGCCGAAGAAACTCCATGCCGTCCCATCACGCCGTACGGGCATTCAAAGCTGGAGGCAGAACAGGCTTGCAGGCAGTTTCAGCACAGGGTTCCCGTGGTGATCGTTCGCCCTCCGGCAGTCTACGGCCCGCGCGACCGCGATATCCTGCATATGTTCCGATGGATCAAGTTCGGCATCATGCCCCTGATGGGCCCGCGAGAAAAAACCCTGAGCCTCATTTATGTGTCCGACCTTGCACGGGCGCTTGTCAGAGTGTTGACCTCGCCCATGGCAACCGGCAAGACATATTTTGCCGCCGATCGATCTGTTTACAAATATTCCGACCTGGTCTCGTTTGCGGCATCACTGATGGGCAAAACGACGCGTTCCGTTTTTCTCCCCAAAGCTTTGATGTACTCGGTCGCGGCAGCGACACAAACGGTTTCCTGGATCCTGCCCAAGCCGTCAGTCGTCAACATCGATAAGGTGCGTGATCTGATCACTCCGCATTGGGTCTGCAGCGCGGAAAAAATCAAACGAGAACTCGGGTTCCAGACGACGCTCTATGCGGAGGAAGGATTGAGCCTGACGCTTGAATGGTACCGCGTGCAGGGGTGGTTGTAGAATCAGAATATCGGAGTCAAGACTTCAAACGACAGTGCGGCAAGAATTGCAGAGACCGGGATCGTCAGCACCCAGGCGACAATAATTCTGCCTGCCAACCCCCATCGGACCGCAGAAATCCTCCTCGTCGATCCAACGCCCATAATTGCGCCCGCGATGGTGTGAGTCGTGCTGACCGGAATCCCGAAAAGCGCCGTTCCCAGCAAGACCAGGGCGCCGCCCGTCTCCGCACAAAATCCCCCCACAGGTTTCAGATGGGTGAGTTTCATCCCCAACGTTCTGATGACCCTCCATCCGCCCACGAACGTTCCGAGGCCAATGGCTGTGTGAGCCGAGAGGATCACCCAGACCGGCACCTCGAATTCCTCAAGATATCCCCCGGAAAACAGAAGAATGGTGATGATCCCCATGGTTTTCTGCGCATCGTTGGTCCCGTGACCGAGGCTATAAGCCGCCGAAGAGACAAGCTGGCCGATACGGAAAAGCCGGTCCACTCTTCGCACTGAGGAATTCCGAAAGATCCAGGAAACAACAATCATCAGGAAAAATCCGACCAAGAGACCAATAATCGGTGCCAGAAAGATAAACACGACAACCTTGGCTATTCCTCCTGCGTTTAAGGACACCAGTCCGCCTTTAATGATTCCCGCCCCAACGAGTCCCCCGATCAGGGAGTGAGACACACTGATCGGGAAGCCGTAGCGGGTGCACAGGTGGGTCCAGACAATCGCTCCTGCCAGGGCTGCGAGAATGACCTGTTCGTTCACGATCGCCGGATCGATAATTCCCCTCCCAATGGTTTTCGCAACCGCGACCCCGAAGCCGAACGCAGCAACAAAGTTGAAAAAAGCCGCCCAGAGCACGGCCATTTTGGGTGAAAGAACGCGAGTCGAAACCACCGTGGCAATGGAGTTGGCGGCATCATTCATGCCGTTGAGGAAGTCGAAGAGGAGGGCGATGAAAACAATGAAAACAGTGAGTGCGAGCACGGGTGTTATTCCTTGAATTCTGAGGGGTCCGGGTCAGGCGTGCTTGATGAGGATTCCTTCGAGGATATTGGCCGCATCTTCGCATTTATCCGTCGCTGTTTCCAATCCAACGTACATCTCTTTCAGCTTGATGAGTTGAATCGGATTCTTTTCCTTTTTGAAGAGGTCGGCGACGGCGCGGTCAAAAATAACGTCGGCATCGTTTTCGTACTGGTTGACCCTTTCAAGTACTTCCTGCAAACGACTGGTCTCATGAAGGTTTTTCAAAAGACTCACGCCGCGTTGGAGCTCGGCGATGGACAGGGCCAGAACGTCGCACAGCTGCACAAGCTCCCGCGGAAATTTGCGGATGTTATAAAGGATAACGCGTTGAGCGCTTCCGTCGATGTGGTCCATGATATCATCCAACGCCGAGGTGAGCAAATGAATGTCTTCGCGGTCGAGGGGGGTCACAAATGTTGCATTCAATTCGGAAAAGATCGTGTGCGTGATACTGTCTCCGCGGTGTTCCAGATCCTTGATCTCATCCACGAGGTTTGTTTGTTGACGAAGCGAACTGGCCAGGGAAAGTTTTTTCAGCAAATCTCCCGCCATAATGAGGTTGTTGGTTGATTCCCCCAGAAGGGAAAAGAACTTGTCATCATGGGGAAGCAACTGCCGAATCAGTTTGTCAAGTATCATGAGTAGTCCAGGGATGATGAAGAATGATAAGGAATTGTGATGTTAGACACCAAGGCCGAAGGACTGAGCGGTATTGGCTTAGACCCCGCGCGCCTCAAGTCGCTGCTGAAGAAGGTCGATCTGATGCGAGACTTCGTGAGGGAGGCGACGACCAAACTGTGCGAAAAACTCCCGCATACTTTTCGCTGCGTTCATCCAACCGTTCCAGTCAACTTCGGTTAGACGCCTCATCGTCTCGGGGGAAATCTCCAGACCGGAGGTGTCGATGGACCACCGCGTCGGCAAGTATCCGATGGGAGACTCAACGGCTTCTCCTTCCCCCCGTACCCGCTCCAGAATCCACTTCAGAACCCTGATGTTCTCTCCATATCCGGGCCAGAGGAAAGCGCCGTTCTCATCTTTTCGAAACCAGTTCACGCGGAAAATCAGCGGAGGCTTTTTCAATTTTCTGCCGATTGCCAACCAATGATTGAAATAATCTCCCATATGATAGCCGCAAAACGGAAGCATGGCCATGGGGTCGCGGCGCACAACTCCAACGGCGCCGGTCGCAGCGGCCGTCGTCTCCGCGCCCATGCCCGCCCCCATCATCACGCCGTGTTCCCAATTCAACGACTGCATGACCAGCGGAACAATCACCGATCGCCGGCTTCCGAAAATGATTGCCGAAATCGGAACCCCTTCTGGATCCTCCCAGGCATCATCGATCGAAGGACATTGAGATGCAGGGGCTGTAAACCGCGAATTCGGATGAGCGGCATCCCCTCGGCCGCTTTTCCAGATCTCGCCACGCCAATCGAGGAGACCCGCAGGCGGATCCACACCGATTCCTTCCCACCATGGTTCTCCGCCGGGTGTCATCGCGACATTCGTAAAGATCGTCCCACGATGCACCATTTCCATGGCCACCGGGTTTGTCTTTGAACTCATTCCGGGCGCGACACCGAAGAATCCCGCTTCAGGATTGATGGCTCGCAGTCGACCATCTCCGTCGATGTGGAGCCACGCAATGTCGTCACCGACAGTTGTAATCTTGTATCCCTGGTCAGCCAGAGCGGAGACCATCATGGCGAGGTTGGTTTTGCCGGAGGCGCTGGGAAACGCGGCCGCCATGTATGTCTTGTGTCCGCCCGGATCCTCAAGACCGAGAATCAACATGTGTTCCGCCATCCATCCTTCCTCACGCGCCATCCAGCTGGCAATCCGCAGGGCGAAACATTTCTTGCCGAGGAGCGCGTTACCGCCGTATCCTGATCCGAAACTCCAGATCAGTCTTTCTTCCGGAAAATGAAGGATGAACCGCCGGGCAGGATCGAGGTCGCCCAGGGAGTGAAGACCGGGAACAAATTCGCCCGATTCGTGGAGATGATCCATTGCCGGCTTACCCACGCGTGTCATGATGTGCATGTTGACAGCAACATACAGACTGTCGGTGACTTGAATTCCAACCTTGCTGTATGGCGAACCCACCGGCCCCATCAGGTACGGGATGACATACATCCTCCTTCCCTTCATGCTCCCGGTGAACAGCCTTCCCACTTTTTCCTTCGCATCCTTTGGAGCCATCCAGTTGTTTGTAGGACCGGCATCGTCTTTTGAGCGGGTGCAGATGAAAGTCAGATCTTCCGTCCGCGCCACATCATTGGTGCTGCTGCGATGGAGGTAACAGTTGGGGTACGTCTTTTCATTCAGCTTCACGAGGGTCCCGTCTTCGAGCATCCTTTCAACGAATGTCCGGTATTCTTCCTTCGAACCATCACACCAGTAGATCGAATCAGGTTGTGTGAGTCGGGCGGCTTCATCGACCCATTCCTGCATCGACGGATGCGCAGCAGCTCCATTTTTCTGTAAGGAAATCACAGCCGGCTCTTCCAGGTTCGTATGGTTATAGGATCAATGCGCACCTCATCCCCGGCCACCGCGCTGGGAAAGGGGTCCGGGTAGTACTTCTGACAGCATGCATACGCTTCCAGGCTGGCCATGTTCCAGTAGGACGGACATGATGCGCAATGAATATTGTTTCCGCTGAGGTAGAAGTCCGTTGAGCCGCAGTGCTCACTCTTGCTCATGGCCGTCACAAGTTTTCCCTGAGGAGTCACATAGGCAATCATGGGGACTTCCTGAATCTTTTCCGGATCGAAGAACCGGACCAGCTTGTTTTCCTGCACGGCCCGCAGCGGAATTGCAATCGCCCCTCCTTTCATGGTTGCCTCGATCGGAACGCTGGCAATTTTCTGCTCACGATACATCGTCACCATTCCAACTGTCGGCTGCCGCTCAATGACCGGATGGAAGGTTCTCAGCAATTGATCCAGGAACACGCCGATGCCGCCGACAAGGACCAAGATCATTGTCGCCCGGACCATCCACCGTTTCGCCGGTACTTTCGGCTTCCGCTGTTCGCCCCCCGACTTCTCCTCGACGAATTTCAGAGCGGTGCCGCACGTCGGACACACGCCCGTTTTCCCCTGCACCTCTGTTCCACATTGATGGCACGTCATTCTGTCGAACCTCCTAAACCGCAGTCACCGATGTGCGTGTTAACTTCCCACCCGGACTTCGTACCACGGCATTCGCCTCTTCTCCGATTAGCCGCTCGAGCTTCTGAACTTTTTCCTCCACCTCCGGACGTGACCGGCCGAGAACCGTCATGTGGCCCATCTTGCGTTTTGGCTCCCTCCTCGATTTCCCGTACAGGTGTATTTTTGCGCCTTCGATTTTCTGGACTTCAGCCAGATCGAGACGCTGGAGATGTTTGCCAAGGAGGTTCACCATTGCACAGGGACTGAGAAGCCTCGGTTGATGAATCGGAAGTCCGCAAACGCATCGGACGAGCGCTTCAAATTGTGAAACACTCGAAGCGTCAAGCGAGAAATGTCCCGAATTGTGCGGACGGGGCGCAAGCTCATTCACTAGCAACCGACCGTCGTGTGTCACAAACATTTCCACACACAGGACGCCCACGATGCGAAAATGCTCAATCACCGCTCTGCCCAGGTCCGTCGCCTTTTGTGCCAGATCGGCGGGGAGTTCTGCGGGAACGCGTGTCACGTGGAGGATGTTCTCGCGATGTTCATTTTCCAGGACCGGGAATGTCGTCACCGTCCCCTCGCGCCCGCGGACGGCAATCACCGAGATTTCAAGCTGGAGAGGAAGGAATTGCTCAACCACGCGCTCCGCAAATTGTTCCCCCTCCTTCTTCAAGAATGATTCAAGTTCCTCCCCTGTACGCAAGACGGATTGTCCTTTGCCGTCGTACCCTGTCGTTGAAGTTTTCACCACAACCGGGTACCCAATCTCCCGAACAGCCGTTTTCAATCCGTCCGCCGTAGAAGCAGACAAGAACCTCACAACCGGAAACCCAGCTTTCAGTAAAGCTTCTTTTTCCACTCCCCGGTGTTGGGCTATGCGAAGGATGGGGCTTCCGGGAAAAACCGGTTTGTTCGATTCAATGGTTTCAACGGTCTGCGCGTCGATATTCTCGAACTCGTACGTGACGACGTCGGAAGACCGGCCAAGTTGCTCCGCGGCTTGTGTGTCCTCGAAAGGAGCCGTGATGGTTCTTTCGGCAACCTTTGAAGCCGGGCATTCCGGATCGGAATCCCACACGATACTCCGGTATCCCATCCGACGGGCTTCGCGGAGCGTCATCATGCCGAGTTGTCCGCCGCCGATCATCCCGATCGTCGCCGGCGGGAGAAGGGTGTTGGTCATACCGATGTGGAAAGAACCTTCTGTTCGGTATCTCTCCGATAGTGTTCGAGCTTTTCGGCAAATTCCGGACGCTTCACGGCGAGGATCCTGACGGCGAGCAATCCGGCATTTGTTGCTCCGTCGATCGCGACCGTTGCGACGGGAACTCCGGCCGGCATTTGTACGATCGAGAGGAGGGAGTCGATTCCGCTCAGCGCCCTCGATTTTACCGGAACGCCGATCACCGGAAGCGCCGTTTTCGACGCGACCATGCCCGGCAAATGGGCCGCCCCGCCCGCACCCGCAATAATGACCTCGATCCCGCGTCCCGCCGCGTCCTCCGCATACCGAAACATGTGGTCCGGAGTACGGTGCGCCGACACCACCTTGAATTCGAAGGGAACGCCAAACGACTTCAGAATATCTCTCGCCGGAGCCAGGTGCTCGGCATCCGAGGCGCTTCCCATGATAATGGCGACAAGGGGGGGTACGCCTTTTCTGCCGCGTCGTCTTAGTTTCATTGGAATCAGCAATTACGAAAGACCTGTCGGAAACGGACCGGACGATCAGGCGCCGTCCAGGCCGCACCCTTCGACCGGCTAGAAATGGCAAAGAGGGTCTCAGGGCATGCGTGAACGTACGAAAGAGTTTCTAGAATCGAAAGGGGAATGATTCAGAGCCGTGCCGCAGACTCGTCGGATGCCGTCTGACGATTACGGTTCTGTTTCTTTTTCTCAGCCGCAATCCGATTCGCGATAAGAGCCGCTGTCGCACCTGCGCCGAACCCGTTATCGATATTCACCACGGTCAGCCCCGGCGCGCACGACTGCAGCATCGTCATCAACGCAGCCTCTCCCTTTCCGCCATATCCGTATCCCACGCTCGTCGGCACGCCGATCACCGGAACCGGTACAAGTCCCCTCACGACTGTTGGGAGTGCTCCCTCCATTCCCGCCACCACGACCACTGCCGAAGCATCCTGAGAGCGAATCTCTTCGAGCGGATTCACAAGCCGATGAATGCCCGCCACGCCGACATCATAAAACCGAAGCACCTTGCAGCCCATCGCCTCGGCCGTCACACGCGCTTCCTCGGCAACGGGGAGATCCGACGTTCCCGCGGCGAGTACCGCTATCACCCCCCCTGTGGTGTGAATCCCCCTCCCCGGCCGCTGAAGTACAATTGTCCGGGAAATGTCGTTGACGGCAACATCGAACGATTCTCCCAGTTCGCTTTTCACGGCTGCGGCCACCGCCGCGCTCGCACGGGTAACCAGGGCAAGACCTTCCTGCATTGTCATCGATTCAACGAGCTTCACAACCTGTTCGGCCGTCTTTCCTTCCGCAAGCACCGCTTCCGGAATCCCGGTGCGCTCCCGGCGGTGAATATCAAGACGGCCAAATGAATCTAACGACGATTTGGGATCTTCCAATGTCATGCTTTCGAAGCTTTCCGTAAACGATCCATGACCGCCGTGCCAAGGCCGCCTTCATCGACCTGCTCAACGAGAATGATATCGGCCCCCTCGTGATCCAGTTCCCGAAAGGTACGAAACAGATATCGGGCAAAAAAGTCGATCGGCGCGGGAAGGACTTTAAAAAACACTCCGGATTCCACGCTCGCCATCTCGGGAGAATGAACAATGCAGCCGACAGATTTTCCGTCCTGCCGAAATTCTTTGAGCGCTCTCTTCAATCCCTCCACATCTTCACGGTCAACAAGGACAATCTTTGCATTGGGCGCATAGTGACGATGCCTCGTCCCCGGTGAACGCCTGAGAAACTCCTCCTCCGAAGCAAGCCGCACCGGCCCCACGATATCTTCGAGGCTCTCTTTGTGCAACCCACCGGGCCGGAGAATCAGGGGCGGATCCAGCGTGACATCCACCACCGTCGATTCAATGCCGATGTCCGTCGGACCGCCATTCAAGACCATGTCGATTCTCCCCTTGAGATCCTCCATCACATGATTTGCACTCGTCGGGCTTGGACGACCTGTCAGGTTGGCGCTCGGCCCCACGATTCCGCCGTCGAATTCTTCGATGAGGGCGAGAGCGACCGGATGATCGGGCATACGGATGGCAACCGTGTCCAGCCCGGAAGTGACAATTTCCGGAACCAGATAGGTTTTCCTGACAACCAGCGTTAACGGCCCGGGCCAGAATTCCTTCGCGAGGCGTTCTCCTTTTTCCGACACTTCCTCCGCAAGTTCCATCAACTGATGACGCACTGCGATGTGAACGATCAACGGGTTATCGGACGGACGACCCTTCGCGGCAAAAACTTTCTGAACGGCTTCAGAATTGAGCGCATCAGCTCCGAGTCCATAAACGGTCTCGGTTGGGAACGCGACTACTCCCCCTTTCTTCAGAACCTCCGCGGCCTCTGCAATAATTTGAACATCCGGATTCTCAAGCGAAACTGTTGCAAGTCTTGTTTCAATCATTCCGACAACATGTTCAAGAGTACGCTACAACGGTTTGAACCGCTCAAACGACTGACGGCAGGAATCGCAATAGAAAATTTGTTTGCAGAGGGTTGCGCCGAACGCGCTTTCAAGATGCGTTTGATTCGAGCGGCAAAACGGACAGGGAACGGGAAGAGCCAGCGTTGCCCGAAAATCCTCCGTTTTCAAAGGCGGGGGGGCGATTCCAAAGTCCCTCAGCTTTTGTTTTGTTTCATCACTCAGCTCATCTGTCGACCAGGATCCCGAGGCAACCGTGTCCACCGTGATTTCATCAAACCCGAGGTCCTGAAGTTTTTCGCGAACTTCCCGGCGCATCAAGTCCATCGCCGGGCAGCCGGCAAACGTCGGAACCAGTTTCACCGTGACGCTTCCATTGTCCACCTGAACATCGCGAATCACATTGAGCTCAACAAGGGAAAGAACGGGAATCTCGGGATCTTTGACATCGCGCAGGGCTTTCCAGACTTCGGCAACACTCCGTCGTGAGGTCGTTTTCACCATGGTTGACCTGGGGCGAGTTGATACACGTGTTGGAGGTCGGAAACCAGCTGCCGGAGGTCGTCGGTATGGCGGCCGGTCCTTCCCCCAAGATCCGGAGAACACTCAGGCTCGAACGTACCGTTCTTTTTCCGAACCGGAACAACGAGGGTAGCCCGAGTGAGGACCCGCATGATTTCTGTCAGCCATTCTTCTTGAAGCTCGCGGCTTGGTTTGACCACTCCGGCTTTCACCAGATCCGCCTCTGCAGGAAAATCCTCAAACAGACCCAGCGACTGAGGAAAGGCGGTTTCGGCGGCGGCTTGCATGCGCCGGTGGCTCTCTTCGGTACCATCACCCAACCGCTCCACAAGTCCCTGGCTGTGCATCAGGTGATAGGCCTCCTCGGCCAGAATTTTCACTGAAAGCTGGCGCAGGGGGTCAAAGGAACTCTGGGCGAAAGACTTCATCCGTACTTGTTCTGCGGCGTCGAAAAAAAACTGGCGCACGACGGTATAAGCGAAGTCTCCCTTGGGATATGCGACAAGCCGGCAGCAGGCAAAGTCGCGCCAATTCCGTTCAAAGGCCATCCAGTCAGGCGTTTTCCCGGTGAGCTGTTCATGAAGGGAGAACCACGCAAGGGAGTGACCCAGTTCGTCCTGAGCAATGTTGGAGAACGCAATATCTTCTTCGAGGATTGGCGCAAACCCCGTCCACTCGGAGTTCCGGTGACCGAGCACAAGTTCGTCGTCGCCGAGGGCGACAATCATCCCGAGCAAAGGTTCTGAGGGAAGGCCGGAAGGGATGTTCATCGACTTCCTAGGATTCTGCCGGTTCGGTTCTTGCGGGTGCGTCAAACGCTTTGGGATCGCGGTAACTCTTATCGAACACCTGTGAGAAGAAATTCGGGTCCTGATAGTCGGTTTGCGCGATATCGCTGCTCCGGACCACCCAGAGGCTCACGCAGTCGAGCCGTCGTGCAAACTGATCGCGAGCCATCTGGAGCGCCATTTCCGGATCGGGGGCATGCACCGACCCGACATGCTCATGGGGCCTTCCGCGCCGGGATTGGTGGAAGACTTCATATGTTTCCCACTGTGTATCGCTCATGCGGCATTCGCCCGCTTTGCCTTTGCGGCCAGAGCTTCCCGGACCCATCGGCCTTCTTCATGCGACCTCCGGCGAACGTCGAGGCGTTCCTTGTTCATCGGCCCGTCGCCGTTGATGACTCTTTTCAATTCCTCCCAATCCGGCTGCGTGAAGCGATAGTGACCAGCGGCCTCATCATAGACACAGTCGCGGTCGGGAACATCCAGTCCGAGCGCCCGGATCTGAGGGACGATGAGATCGACAAACTCCTGGCGCACCTGGTCATTCGTCTTGGTTTTGATCCGCCATCGCATGGCTTTTTCGGTGTGGGGGGACGCCTTGTCGGGCGGACCGGACATCATGAGAGTCGGATACCACCAGCGATGGATCGCGTCCTGGGCCATCGCCCGTTGCGCAGGAGTTCCTTTGGCAAGAGCAACGATAGCGTCATATCCCTGTTTGATATGAAAAGACTCTTCGTAGCAAATCCTCTTCATCGCACGGGCATACGGGCCGTACGACCCTTGGGCCAGCATGGATTGGTTAATCACCGCGGCGGTGTCCACGAGCCACCCGATGACGCCCACGTCGGCCCAGGTCGGCGTGGGATAGTTAAACACGTTCGAATATTTGGCCTTCCCTGCCAGAAGTTCATCAATCATTTCTTCCCGGCTCTTCCCAAGCGTCTCGGCTGCACGGTATAGCAATTGACCGTGGCCCGCCTCATCCTGCACCTTGGCAACCAGGGTCAGCTTGCGGCGAAAGCCGGGGGCATAAGGGATCCACTTTCCTTCCGGAAGCTGTCCCACGATCTCGCTGTGAGCGTGCTGGCCGATCATTCTGATCAGGTTTTGCCGGTATTCGTCGGGCATCCAGTCGCCGGGCTCGACTTTGTCGCCGCGTGCCACCCGCGCTTCAAATTCGGTAAGTTGTTCGTTGTGTGATTTCTCGGTCATAGAAAGAAACGAAGTGATCGTAGACCAGAATATAGCGATTTTTGGGGTTGAAGTAAACCTCCACTCTTTAAGTTTCTTCTTAACTGGGATTTCCGACGGCGATGATGCGCAAGCGTTGCAGAGTCCGATTCGCAATCGGACCTCATGGCCGCGGCCCGGCCTCGGATATTCGCCAGAGGCGAATGAGTCTTTGGCTCAAATCCGACGCCTTGTAGAGTCCGATTCGTAATCGGACCTCACAAGCCTTCGTGTGCGGTCGCGGACCGGACTCTACAACGTTGTTGTCTAGGGAACAAAGAAATCCCCCTTCGGGGGATTGGCAAAAGAATAAGCCGTCCCCGCCAGCCTATGATGTTTCAATGAGGCGGGCTGGGGCTTTAACCGGTGGCGATGAAGGCAACCCAAGTCCGCGCGCAAGCCCCATTCAACCATTCGCCATTTCACCAATCACCAACCCCCTGTTACCTCATTTCGTTATAACCTTCGGAAGGTTAAGCCTTCCGAAGGTTCCCATTACCGCATCGCCGTTAAAACCAGCTTAAACGCTGCCACGAACAGAACCGCTGCGAGGATTCTTCGCAAAACAACCGCGGTGAGAACCCTGGATCCTGCATAGGACCCTGCCAACCCTCCCACAAATGCTGCCGCAACGAACGGCCAAATCGCTCCGACTTCGAGACCTCCGCGTGCGAACCGACCCACGAGTCCCCCAAGCGAATTGACAACAATAAAAAATGCCGAAATCGCTGCGGTTTGCTTCATGGAGGCCCATCTCACCAGGATCATGATCGGACTGAGGAAAATTCCTCCCCCGACGCCGACAATTCCGGACAAAAAACCGATTCCAGCCCCCGCCCCAAGCGCAACCGGGAATGATGGTTGCACGGCTCTTTCTTCCGCTGTCTTTCCCATCGTGGCAGCGGCAAGTCGATATGCGGCAAACAAAAGAACCCCGGCCAAAAGAAGAAAGTAGATCGTCTCAGAAATCCGGATGTATCCGCCCAGAAATGCTGCCGGAATCGAGAGAAGAACAAAAGGCCAGGCAAGGCGGAATGAAAAATGACCTGCCCGAAGAAACTGCACCATGCCAATGCCGGCGACAAGAACATTCAGAACCAGGGCAGTGGTGGACATCAGGGAAGGTGAAACGAGAAAAAACGAGAGGACAGCAAGGTAACCGGATGCGCCGCCATGTCCAACTGACGAGTAAAGGGCAGCAACGACAAGCATTAAAAGTGCGACTATCAAGAACTCAACGAGGGTAAGTTCCATGAACCCATTTCCAATAATTGATCACGTCTGCTCAAGGGGACCGGCAATAACTTCGCAACCAAGCTTGGTCGGGTGGTCAAGGACTTTTGCATCTGCCGGGACGGATCGGAGCACCCAGAGCCCCAGCAAGTCTCCACCCGCTGCGCCCAGAAACAAAGCTCCCAGAATCGTGAACCAGGCGTCGCCGGTGATCAGGCCGACGGTGGCAGGAAGAAACCCGAGGAAAAGGGCGGGCAGGACGACGCCAACGCGGTAGGCCCTTGCTGTAATCGGTACCTTGCAGTGTGCGTACGGCGTGATGAGTTTCCAATGGACTCCGAACTTGATGTCTTCCCAGGCAATCTTCCCCGCGAACTTCCATCCAATACCATGGAGCAATTCATGAAGAAAGATTCCCGCAACCAGCGCAATCAGCGTTGTCCGCGTCAGAAAAACGCGCACCAGAACCATGTCGCCCCAGACCAGATGAAACGCATATCCATAGACGGCAACAAGACCGACAAACAGTGGAGCGGCCAGGAGGTTGGCGAGACCGACGGACATCGTCACGTCGCGGCGTTCTGGGGTGGGTTCAGGATTCATGGAACGGTATGGTGACAAGAACTTTGTTCCCGCTATTGAAATATTGCAAGTCGAGAAACGCACGTGCCATGGCAATCCCGCGGCCATGGTTATCGAGGAGGCGATTTTCGTCAAGGTCCAGATACTTCGCAAAATCAAAACCTCTTCCCTCATCCTCAATCAGAACCGTCATCCTATCGTCATAACGCTTCAGATTAACATCGACAAACTTTGCTTTGTTCTCCTCGAACTCCAGTCTTCTCTGAATCTCCGCCAGCCAGGTCCCTTCTTCCATCAGCCTCCCTTTTTCCCGGTACGTAATCCCCAGATTCCCATGCTCGATGGCGTTTGTGATCATTTCCATGACCAGGGCGGCCCGCTCGGGTACGGGGCAAGCATTGGCAATCCGGACGGCGAGGAATTCTCCTTCTCCTAATGTGCGGAAGCGAAAGGAGCCCTCCGTCAAAAAACGGAAAGGGTTTTCGCTCTCCTTGATTTTTTTCAGGAGCTGCTGTTTTTCCGAATAATCCTGAACAGCTGCCCGGACAAGGGAATGAATAACCTCCCGCGTTGCAGGCTTTGGGAGGTAGTAGTATGCCCCGGCATCGATCCCCTCCTTCATCTGCTCAGAGCTGGTCAGAACCGTGTGCAGGATGACCGGAATATATTCGAACGTTGCCTGCTCTTTCGCCCAGCGGAGAAACTCGATTCCGGACATCCTTGGCATCGTCCAGTCCAAAATGATCGCCGAAATCCGTTTTCCGTCCCTCTCCATGACCTGCTGCGCATCCACGCCGTCCTTCGCCATCAGCAAATCATATCCCTCTTCTTTTAGGATAACCTCTAGCATCGTTCGGAGACTGACATCGTCATCGACGATGAGGATGGTGGAATTGGCTGGCACGTTTTGGACGTGAGAAGTGAGATGTGAAAAGTGAGAGGTACAGACAATATGGAAACTACTTCTTCGGAAAAAGAAAATTTTCGCCCACTTTCACTTTTGTCACTTTGTTATCGGAACTCATTTCGAAGATGACGAGCTCTCCGTCCCCGTTCTCGCCTATCATGCGGAACGTATTGGGGGCTTCCTGCGTCAGGTCCACAAGGTTTCCCCTGGGATTCCCCTCGGGTGGATAACTGTAGTCGTACATCATGAGTTTGCCATTCATCAGCAGAATGTCTGTTTCGAAAGACCAGGCGTCAACGTATTTTCCTGTATACTTGATCCACGACGGGTCGGGGATGAAAATATCAATTGACGTTGCCGTGGCTCTTCGCAGGGAAGGAAGCATCATACTCAGGATCCGTTCTGTAAAATATCCGGGATCACCGTCGTCGCCGTTGGTCAGGACAATCAAGGCAATCTTGTCGTCCGGCAGCAATGAAAACTGCGACCGATATCCCGAAATCCATCCCGAATGACCCACCACAGTTTTTTCCTCCTGCCTCCAGACCGCAAATCCGATCCCCCAGGCGCTCTTCCAGTTTGGGTTGAGCCACTGCACACGCTGCATTTCCTTGACAGTGCTCCCTTTCAGGATCTGAGAGCCAAACACGACATGACCCTCTCTAAACTGGAGCGAGGCGAATTTTGCGAGGTCTTCGACCGTTGACGTCATGTTAGCCGCCGCCGCAAGACCTTTTGCGTTGGTGAAATCGACTTCCTTTCGGGATCCGTCTTCGAGCCGCCGACCATATCCCGTCGCAAGCCGACGCCGGTGAACATCCTGAAAAAACACGGTCGTGCTGTTCATTCCAAGGGGTTCCAGGATATTCCTGGTTACGTAATCTGCATACGGAATTCCGGAGACTTCGGCGACAATCTCGCCGGCGAGGGCATAGGCAAGATTGGAGTATTTCATCCGCGTCTCGGTCGGAAACAAAGTCTCCTGCTGCGCCATCGCGGCGATCATCTCGTTGCGTGTCGGAAACTTGTTATCGGTCCAATAGGGGAATGCGGCTTCCCGCGGAAGCCCCGATGTGTGCGTCAGCAAATGCCAGACCGTGACGGTCGGCGCGTTGGGATAGCGATTCTTAATCCGAAACCATTTGAGATGCTTTTCGATCGGATCGTCCAGCTGGAGCTTCCCTTGATCCCGCAGCTGCATAATAGCCATGGCCGTAAAGGTCTTCGTGATGGAAGCAATCCGAAACATTATTTGAGGAGTCACAGGGATTTCATCGTCGACATCGGCAAACCCGAACCCCTTGGCGTACACAAGGTCCTGGTCATACACGATCCCTATGCATATCCCGGGCAGTTGTCGGTACTGCATTTGAGCCTCAACCCATCGCTCCATCAGCTTCAGGCTGGAGCCGACTTCGGGAACTTCAGCGATTTTGTGTGTCTGTGCGTGAATGACGACAGGAAGGATCAGGCTCCACACGAGGGACCACAACCGTTTCATGGCTTTACACTCCTCATTCAGAAAAAGACTACAGAAGTCTGCGCAACTTATGGAATACGTGGAGGAAAAGCAAGAAAAGAGTGACAAGATGCAGAAGGAAGAACGTTGTCAGAAGGTCCGGGAAAGAACGACCCCAAAAAAAGAACAACTTGTCGGGTGGATCGTGTACCTCGGGATCAATGTGTTTGAACGTGCGCCAGACCAACGTTCTCTCCGGTTGACTGTGCACATGCAGTCCTCCGTGCGGCCCTTTCATGAATTTGCGCTCTTAACATCAAGCTAAGGAAGATGCCGCAACCTGATGAACGGAAGTCTCCGGCCGCGAAACCCACGGTTGACTACAGAGCCAATCCCAACGTGATCACAAATGCACCAAAGGCCGGGCCGGTGTCGCTCACCTCACCGGCGGGATCCCAATCGCTCGCCGCGCCTCCGGCAACCAGGAACCGGTACTCAGGCGACACCACAACCGACGCAAACTGGAGTTGCGCGCCAATGCCGAGGGAAAATGCGAAAATGTTTTCATCCCATGGCGAGCTATAAGAATACTCCGCCCGGTTGGCGAACTGGTCGCCCACGCCTTCTCCGTTCGAGTTCAGCAGGGAGTAATGAAACGCGGGCGCAAGGTAAGGCGTAAGCCCGAAGGTTGGAAGCGGCAGGGGATATGTGAGCTTAAGACCGGCAGCAGCGCCGAATGACGGACCTCCCGAGGAGATCGTTTCACCAAGAGGCAGCCAATCCTCTTTCGTATCTCCGCCAAGACCGACATGAACTTCTCCTCTGATGCCGAGGCCGATCGGTCCCAGGGAGACGATCGACGTTTCATAAAAAAGGATCGCCTGTGTCCGACCGAAAACATGTATGGGATATGTTTCCCTCAGTCCGGCGGAGGCGCTGGAATTGTAGCGATACCAATTTGTCGTAAACGTGTAGAATCCTATTCCTCCCCCCACCGACGATTGCCGGGCCAAAAGGTCTGCCGGAACCAGCATTCCAACAATCAGGAATGAGGTCGCAACAATGGTTGATTTCATTGGATCCTCCTTCGTTGGATGATTCGTACCAATCATTGTTCGGTTTGGTCCGGATGAGTCTATCGCACTTCACCCGCCTTCCCTATCTTTTCAAATGTGTGCAGAACTCTCGTCACCCCATGCTTGAGCATGGAAACGACGGCAACATCACCATCAAGCTCTGTGAGCTTCTCCTGCGCAACCTTTTTTGCCTCCTCTTCGCTCTCGAGAATCGCGTGGTATAGATTCGTTGGAACGTCTAGTGTTCTTGTGACCAGCACTCGGTACATCATGGGTCTCTTTCAGTTAAAATATTCTGATACCTTAACAGTCGTGCACCCGGATTATTCGAATCTCTGTGTCTTCCATTTTCTCGCCTTCCTGCTGTCCGTTTCCCAATTCAGGGGATTGTCGATAATGTATTGGCGGATTCTGTCTAGTTCACCCTCGTCGCGGATTATCCGATCATGGAACCGTTCCTGCCATTGGAAATCGGCAAATCCTTCATCGTGGATTCGGCTGGTGCATTTGGATTTGAACTGCCCTAGGATAGAACCCAGGGAATTTGGTTTTAATTTGGGTTTTGGTTTTCCCGCAGGTGTCATACCCGTAGAGACGACCGGATCGGTCGTCTCTACGATGGGAACAACAAATGATTTTTCCCAATCCACAAATGGTATTTGACCTGACGATGCCGCGGATTTGGATTCGTGGATCATGATTATTCCGTGCATATGATTCGGCATCACGCGCCATTCATCCAACGTAACCGTCGGCCGAATCGTCGGCGTCTTCAGCCATTCCTCTGCAACAATTTCCCCGATCTGTGACAGTTTCATTTGTCCGTTTGCAACATCACCAAACCACCAAATCATCCCTTCCGTGTCAATCGTTACAAAGTACGATCCGGGCGATGAATAGTCGAATCCTTTCAACCGCGCGGATTCAATCCGGTACTTCCCCTGAAATAGCGCCATGGTGTCCCCCATTCGAATGTTCCTGTGTTGCCTCGTACAAGATCTCAGCGATATCCTTGACCTCAACTTGTTCCTGCGCTTCTTTTGCCTTTACCCCGTCGGTCATCATGGTCATGCAGAAGGGGCATGCGGTCCCGATGACACCGGCCTTCGTCTCCAACGCTTCCTCAGTCCTTTCGATATTCACACGTTTCCCTTCCGTTTCCTCCATCCACATGCGTCCCCCTCCGGCTCCGCAGCAAAAACCACGGGTTCGCGTCCGTTTCATCTCCACCAGCTCAACACCGGGGACTGACTTCAATGCTTCCCTTGGGGAATCATACACATCGTTATACCGGCCGAGATAACAGGGATCATGATACGTAATCCTCGCCTTCTGGCCCTGAGAAACCCTGATCCTCCCTTCGTCCACAAGCTTCATCAGAAAATCCGTGTGGTGAACAACGTCATAGTTTCCGCCAAACTGGGAATACTCATTCTTTAGAGTATTAAAGCAGTGCGGGCATGACGTCACGATCGCTTTCACGCCGTACTTATTCAACGTCTGGACGTTGTCCTTCATCAGCATCTGGGCGAGGTACTCGTTCCCGATCCTTCGTGCCGGATCTCCCGTGCACTTCTCCTCTGTTCCCAGAATAGCGAACCCGACTCCGGCCTGCTGCATTAGTTTCGCGAAGGCCTGGGTCACCTTCTTGTAGCGAGTATCATACGACCCGGCGCACCCAACCCAAAACAGCACCTCGAACGCGCCCCCGTCCGACATTCTCGGGATGTTCATCCCTTCTGTCCAATCGGCCCGAGTCGATGCGCTAAAAGCCCAGGGAGTGAAATTGTTCTCCAAATTTCTGAAGACCGTCTGCACTTCCGTGGGAAACTTCGACTCCATTAAGACGAGATTTCGCCTCATGTCCACAATGGACCCCACGTGTTCGATATTCACTGGGCATTCCTGCACACAGGCCATGCATGTTGTGCAGGCCCACAATTCCTCGGCTGTGATGAAATCATGAACAAGGGTTTTTTCCAGCGGACTCCGGACTCCCTCCGGCAGTCCCTCCACCGTCGTCACTCCGGCAAGAGCCAGAGGTGCTTTCTCAAAATGCCGGCTGCGGATATCCATGATAATCTTCCGGGGGGACAGGAGCTTTCCGGTGATGTTGGCCGGACAAACGCTGGTGCACCGTCCGCATTCGGTGCAGGTGTATCCGTCCAGAAGCTGCTTCCAGGTTAGATCCTCAACATCGGCCGCTCCGAACTTCTCCACATTCTCCGCTTCCAGATTGATCGGTCTCAGCGCTCCTCGCGGCTGCAACGATGTGAAATACACATTCGGAATCGACGTTAGAACGTGCAGGTGCTTCGAATACGGAAGATAATTCAGAAAGGCAAGAACCAACACAATGTGCGTCCACCAGAAGACTTCGAACCACATGCCGAGAGCGGAGAGTTCCAGGGAGACGAATATCGGCAGGATCATGGCGGAAAGAATTCTCGTTCCCGCCTCGTTTGATTCTTCCATGATGATGCGCGTCGCGTTCTGACCCGCCATGGTCACCATGATGAACAGTATGGCGATCAAAATCCCTGTCGCATCAAGCTGGCTGTGAAGTCCAACCTCCAGTCGCTTGGGTCGGACCACATAACGACGGAACAGCGCCACCAGAACGGCAACAATGACCAGGGCCGCAATGACGTCCTGCAACAACGCGAGCATCGAATACCACACTCCCGATCCGTGGAGAGAAAATCCCGGAATCAATCCTTCGAAGACCGACTCAAGAACAGCGGTCAGAAGAATCACAAATCCCCAGAAAATCATGAAGTGCATCAATCCGGCGATCGGCTCCCGCAACAGCTTGGATTGACCGAAAGCCACGGTGAGAACGTTCCAGACCCGGCGGCCGGGACGATCAAACCGGTTTTCAGGCTGCCCCAGATCCAGAAATCTCAGGAGACGCCAAACACTGAAAACAAATACCCCAAGGGAGACAAGGAAAACGATGAGGAACACGATGTTTTTGATCGGCATGATTTTACTTCGTATTCAAACGAGGAGTTCAGTACTGAAGATCGTGACGGCCTCGCCTGCAATGCTCACCGCCTCCACGTTCCCTTTCTTCACTTTCAGGCGTACCTTCACTCTCCCCCTCCTCCCCAAGAAATCGCCCTGCTCTCCCACGAATTCCAGACGGGCGTCTTCAAGCCAGAATGATGGGATCACCACGTTGTTCGAGAGGGCGTAACGATACAAATAGACCCCAAGCGGTCCGTTGGCCGATCCGGTAACGGGGTCTTCCGGAATGCCCGCGGCAGGCGCGAAAAACCTGGAATGGAAGGCCGAGCTTTCTTCCAGCGTTTGCGTCGTTACGAGGGACACGCCGATCAGCCTGAGTGACCGGCACGCCCGATCCAACGCGTTCATATCAGGTTGAATTCTCCGCAGCCTGCTGATCCGTGCGACCGGGATATACAGATAATTACCGCGCGCCACAGGAAGCTTCCGGTGCAAATCGGAACGGTGAAGTCCCAGCGATTTCATAACAAGGGAAGGTGCTGTCTTCAGAATCGTGAACTTCGGAACGGGGAGGTGAAATTCGACCACCGCGGAACCCGCCCGTTTGTTCACATCGACCCTCAACAGTCCGCTTTTTGTTTGCACCCTGAAGGTGAACCATCCGTTGCCTTTCATCCCGAACATGCCTTCTTCTGCAAGAGCATGGAAGGCGCCGATTGTTGCATGCCCGCATAGCGGAATTTCCATCGACGGACTGAACCACCGGAGCTGAAGGTCCGCTCCCCGTTGCGACGGTGGGAGCACAAAGGCCGTTTCAGGCATGGCAAGTTCACGGGCAATCAGCTGCATTTTGGGCTCATTCAGCCCTTTGGCGTCGGGAACAACACCGGCAGGATTACCGAAAAAGGGCTCGGAGGTGAACGCATTCACGTGCTTCAGGAGAATCTTTCTACCCATTTTCAGGACTCCTTGTTTTCGGGAAGTGCGATTGCGGAGAGAGTTCTCTGGTCCTTCACGTAATAGACCGTGGACTCTTTGATGAAGAAAGAGTCGGGAACCGGCGCCGACGCGTTCGCCTGAAGTACCTCCGAGAAGACCGGCTTGCCTCTACGACGATCGACGATAACAAAATGACTCTCCAGTCGAGGCACAACGGGGGTTGAATCACGCGCCGGGCAATAATAACCAAGAAGAAGATACCCTTCTCTTACGATTCCTTCAAGGGGAGAGCTCATGATTTTGCGCTTCGTTTCTCTGGCGATCATTTCCTTGACATCCGACTGCAACCCGCCGATATCGAACGGCTCCGGAAACAGAAGTTGTTCCTGCACATTTTCCTCTCTCGAAAGCTGTCTCACCGGAGCGAAGGATTCGATTCCTTCCTCGTGGGTCTCCAGGATCTCTCCATTCGTCAGGCTCAGCACATGCCCGACCCTTCTGTCAAACCTCTCTTCGTACGCGAACAACCTGTCCTTGTACGCGAACCAGAATGTGAGTCTCAGGTTTCGCCACAGCTCCTTGCCGGTGGCTGCCTCCAGAACGTAGATCCGCTTATGTTCAGGGAGATCCGGCTTCTCGAAGCCATGGAGGATCACCACATCGTTGTGGATCGCCTCCATCCCGACCCACCACGGTTCCTCGAGTTTGAGGTTCTGCCAGAGAAGTGTTCCAGACGACCCGTCGAGACAAAAAAAGCTGGTGGTTTTCTTCTCCGTATTCCTCGATTCGCCTGCGATCCTCCCCCGGGCACCGAACAGAACACGCCAGAGGACTCCTTCGGCAGTAAACGACCAGACAGGTTTCAGGGTCAAACGCCCGAACATGGAAAAAATGTTCAACGGAATCTCTGCACACCTCCACGAGGGGAATGGAACCCGGGCAGGTTTGGTTTCAAGGACATGACAATCCGGAGAAGCTCGAGGGCAGCGCTATGGAAGCGCTGTCCAAAGTGAACGAGCCGAAAAGGCCGAGCCCTCCCTCCACGTTGGTATAATTGGGTTGGTCGACCCGGATCGAAAACTCATCCTGAAAACCATTGACCAAACTGCTGTAGCGGTACAGATGCCGATCGGCCTGGACCAGAACCAGCACCACTCGCCGGAAATTGACCATCTGCCCCTCATGCATCTTAAGAATTTTCCGGAGAATTGCCACGTAATTCTGGTGCGGAAACTCCCATGACTCTTGCCCGTCGGCCCGCGTCCTGCGCCGTAGAATGGGATACACGGCGTCAAAGGTCAAACAGTCGCGTTGATTCTCGATGACGATCGGAACTTCCTCCATCGCAACAATGACAGGAGTCGCCGAAGCGATCTCATACTCGACATACATCTGAACCCGATGTCCCTCGGCCAGCGAGGAGACAAACGCGATGGCTTGAATATCTTCGCGAAAGCTAATGGGATTGGTCAATATGACGCGGCCGGACAATGCGACGTCGACCGTGCCGTTTCCGGGGACGGTGGTGGCCGCGGTCAAGGTTCCGTAGGTCGGCGCGATCACCGCGATCGCGTAGGTTTTTCCACGAAACGCTGTCAGCGGGGAGGCAACGAAGGCTTTGATGCTGTCGCGGTATCTTGCGCCGTCATTTCGTTGAATTAAGGTGTCACGAAGGACAACAACGGAGGAATCCCACGAAACCGACACCTGGGCATTCATGATCTGCCTGGTCGACGTATGCTCCAGCGGATTGAACCCCGGCGGATTGTACGTTGTTTCAAGTCGTACAATCTGACGATTCGAAGCCGGAGTCAGAACGGAATACAGGACAATCCGATCCAGGAAAGGGCCCTTAGGATTGAAATCGGTTTCACATCCCAGGGTCGTGAGAGCCAAACCGGCAAGTATGAAGTATCTCCCTGGCATTTCAATACTCAAGGCTGAGTGTCACAGAGGGAAAAAGAGGAAGCATATTGATCTGCTGGCCCGTGATGCGATCGAAGTAGAAGACATTCCTGTGATTATAAACATTGACAATATGAAGACCGGCTGTACCCCGGAACGGACCAACGGTGAACCGATAGCTCGAGCTGAGATCGAGCCGATGATAGGAGGGAAGCCTTGCCGCGTTTTTGGATCCAAGTAGACTGTACGGCCGGCCGGTTTCCCCGAGATACCCTCCCGAAAAAACATCATTCAGCTCAAGACGGTCGTAGTATCCCACGATGTGAGAAAACGGGAATCCCGTGCCGAACTCCCACCGAAGGGTCACATCGACATCTTCGAGCGGATGAAACACCGTAAGGAGGTTGACAGTGTGGCGGCGATCGTAGCGGGGCGGATACTCCAGGTCCGGCGCTTTGATTGCTACCCATCCCAGCGTGTACGCCATGTACACGTCCAACCAGGGAATCCCATACCTCAGCAACGCCTCAAGCCCGTGCGATTCCCCAAAGCTGTTGATGTAATCGGGATCCAGCGCGTCGATCTTCTCCCGATTGTACGTAACAAGGTTCTTATAGTATTTGTAATATCCCTGCAGGCTGGTTGAAAGCATCGGGAAGGGATTACCATCAATGCCGAAGACATAATGATCTGCGTGTTGCGGCTGGAGACCCTTGGGAATCAGAATCCATGCGTCAAAGATGGAGATGATATCATCCTCGTTGTTCACGGTGATCATATTCTGATTGAAACGACCGTAGGAGCCTTTGATGCGCCAAGTATCGAAAAGAGCATAACTGACGTTGATCCGGGGTTGGAAAAAGTCGAGCCGGATCGATCGCTCAAACACCGTTCCCAGGTCGGTATGGAGCCCCGCATCGAGATTCCAGCTGCCAAGATGGGCGAGGTAGCGGATCCAGATCGAAGCATCTGCGCGCGTTCCGAATAACCGCCGCGAGACGCCATAACTGTTGACAAGCCTGTATTCGAGAGTCGGAAAAGCGAATTCGAAGCCAAAGAAATAGAGATCCTGGCTGTCGGAATAATAAGTGGCCTCCGCTCTGACTCCGGTTTCCCGGACCTTGGTCGATGCGGGGGTGACTCCGACCGCCTGTTTCGCATCCCGCGTTCCCACAAAGGAATTTTCAAACGCCACGGCATGCACAAATAATCGATCCTGAATGAGTCCCGACGCGGTTCCGCCAGCCGTCTGAGTGTACCAATGATAGTCCGGCTCGGTAGGACTGCTGTTGATCAAATCGTCGCCGCTGAAGAACCCCTGAAAGGACAATCGAGCCTCTTCTTCCGATTCAAACGTGACCTTGAAAAACGAATCGTAGAAATCAAGCGGTGTCGACTTGTCAAGGAATCTCTTGAAAGTATCTGAGAACAAAGAACGGCGGACGTTGAAGAACCACTTGTAGTTCTGAAAAACCGGACCCTCCATCTGCAACTTTGCGGAGAGAAAATTCACGTTGGCCCGTCCGGCAATCTCATTGGAGCTTCCGTCCCGCGTCGTCATACTCACCACGGAGGAAAGCCTGCCTCCATATCCGGGGGGGAAGGCTCCTGTGTACAGCTCGGTGGTCTTAATAATATCCGAATCGAAAATGCTGAAAATCCCGAAGGCGTGGAACGGATTGTAAATTTTCATCCCGTCCAGGAGAATAAGGTTCTGGTCTCCTCCCCCGCCGCGGACATAGAACTTGGAATTGACATCGCTGGTCGAAACGATCCCGGGAAGGATCTGAATCGATCGAAAGATATCCTCTTGCACCGTCACCGGAACAACCCTGATGTCCTTCTGGTCAAGGACATGAATGCTGGTGTTGATTTCTCTCAGCTCCCGTGTCCCCGACTCGGTCACAACAACCTCGGCCATCTCGACGGTCCTCGATTGCAGTTTCACGTTCACAACGAGGGGCCCAAGATGCCCAACGACGATCCGCTGGACTTTTTTCTCGTACCCGACGGAGCTGATCGCGAGTTCATATTCCCCCGGCGGAATGCTCGGAATCAGATAGAAACCGTTGATGTTTGTGGCGGCTCCCTTGTTGGTACCGACCAGGACGACATTCGCAAACGGCAATTTCTCCAGTGTGGCGCTGTCGGAAACCACGCCCCTGATATCTATCCCTTGGACCTGCGATCGCGCGGTCAATGAAAGTATGAACGCAAGGGCAAAGAAAAGCCGGAAGGTAACGGCCGCCTGGCAGCGAGTGAATTGGAGATACCTCATGAGTTACAATATGGGCAAGGTGAATCCCATGTTCAATGCCGTTGACCCCAGAATAAAGGCGGTTCGTCCCTTGTGCATCAGTTTTCGTGAGTACGAACGCCCCTACTTCCCTCCCATCGCAAGAATCAAATTCCAGTGAGGGGTGGAAACAGGCATCACGGAAAGCCTGGGAAGCCGAACAAGCTCGAAGCCTGCGAAAGACCTGCTGCTCTTTATGGACGACAGGGAAACTGGCGAGCGCAGCCGCTTTATTGACCTGATCTCAACCACCATGATCTTGGGATCATTGGCTTTTGGATCCGGATACGGGCTTCCCGATACCTCGGCTATTCCCACCACTGCCTTTTGTGCGCCCGTGTGGTAGATGAATACACGATCTCCTTTTCTCATGGACCGGATGTTTTTCAGCGCCACGGGATTCATGACTCCATCCCACACCGTTTTCTTGTCGCGCTCCAGATCGTCATACGAATACGCACCCGGTTCAGTCTTCAACAGCCAGTACGAGGCCATCGGTCTCTCCTTTCAAACGGTGAATTCCTTGTCCAACAACCTTGCGCTCACCAATCCGCGCAGCGCGTTGCACACAAACACCTCGTCAGCCGATGTGATGTCATCGGGATACAAAACCCGTTCCGTCAACGGCACTTTCTTCCTGCGAAGCAAGTGCTCCCGAAAGGTACCTGGAAGCACACCGCTTGTCAGGGGCGGAGTCACATACCGGTCGCCGATCCGAAGGATGATCGTTGACCGCGCTCCCTCGGTGATCTCTCCATCTTGATTCCTAAAAACGAGGTCAAACAGACCATTCGATTCCGCTTGCCGAAGGGCGGATTCATAGAATCCTCTGTTCGTCGTTTTATGAAACAGGAACCGGTCGGAGGAGTTCGTCGGTGTCGCCGAAAAAGCGATATTCACAGGTTCCTCCAGCGGTTCCAGCGGCGCTGCGTCGGTCTCGACCGAGCCATCCCTTGCAAGAAGCAGCCGAACGCGCTTGACTTGATCACGGCGGGCGAGTTTGTTTTGCAGTTTTTGAAGGGCAAGAAGAATCCTCTGGCGGGACCATGCGTAGTCAAAATACCTGGCCGAAGACTTCAGTCTGCTCAGATGACGCCTGAGAAGAAACCACCCCTTGCGGGGATCCCAGCGTATGGTCTCCAGCAGGCGAAAATCGTTCGGAGTTTCATGAAGGAATCTGGCTTTGAGCAGGCATTCGTTGTATTCATCCTTTGTCCCCGAATCATGGACAATGCCGCTCCCCACGCCGAATTCCGCACGATTCGTGCTCCGATCGATGACAACCGTACGGATTGCCACATTGAACACGGCTTTGCGTCGCGGAGAAATGAAACCGATGGCCCCCGTATAGACACCGCGCGGCTCCCGTTCCAGCTGATGGATGATCTGCATGGTTCGTATCTTTGGCGCTCCCGTCACGGATCCGCTTGGAAACAGGGAGCGGAACACCCGGGCCATGGTCGTTCCTTTTTGAAGCACGCCTTCTATTGCCGAGGTTGCCTGGAACACCGTTTCATACCGCTCGATCTCAAAGAAACGCTTCACGCGCACACTTCCGGGTCGCGCAATTCGTCCCAGATCGTTCCGGAGAAGGTCGACGATCATCAGGTTCTCCGCCCGATCCTTCTGCGACTGCTTGATCCATCTTCGATTCGTTTCGTCTTCCTCCAATGTTCGGCCCCTGGGGGCCGTTCCCTTCATCGGTCTCAGAAAAATTCTTTCACCCTCCTTTCGAAAAAAAAGTTCAGGCGAGAACGAAAGAATGACGTGTTTCCCCGTATTCAGAAACGCCGAGTAAGGGACGCGCTGAACATGCCGCAACATATCATACAGCGTCGAGGGGGATTGAAAAGATGGAAATCGCAAACGAAACGTGTAGTTCACCTGGTAGGTGTCCCCGGCCGCAATGTACTGGTGTATAGAGTCCACGGCTTCGAAGTATTCCTTCTCGGAGATCCCCGGGACAAAAGTGACCGGCGACAGGGTGTGAGGGGATTTTTCTTCCCCGCTTCGAACATGAGGTTTCCGGGTTGCTCCCAAACGCAGCGGTTCTGAGTAGAGTCCGAACCAGAGAAAGGGAACGGGGGGGATGCGGTCATGAGGAAGAGTTTTTTCGAACGCATATCCAGCCTCATAGGCCAGAAAACCGGCCACATAATAGCCGTCACGGACGGCCTCATCAAGTAGTCGCAGTGACCGTTCCACGTCCTGAAGCCGGGTTGCCTCAATGACCGAGACGGGCTTCACAAACATGAAACTGTCGCAGTTTTCACGCCCGCAGAGATTCGACTCAAGCAGGATCGAGCCGGGATGCTTTTCGACCCATTGCAGGCCGGTCGGACTGAGGCAGCCCTTATGTTCAATCCATTGTTCGGGGAATCGCTTCATGGAATGCAAAAAAAAAGAAAAACCGCGGTTTCAGAGCGGTCGGGCAAAACGGTTGAAAACCTGGAAAGAGTGCTTCTAATGGAACCGTTTGAGCATGGAAGGACCTAAGAGGTTGAGAAGCCGGTACCATGTTCTCCGTCCGTCTTTCTTCATCTTAAATGCCTTGTTCAAGTATTCCCTCGTAATTTCATCCATGTATCCGATCCTCATCAGCCGAAGGGGAAAATTGACGAGTAGTTCCGCCTGTGCCTCCTTGAGCAGCGTGTCTTCAGGGTCGTTGAACCATCGTGTCTCAAGCGTCCGAAACGAGCGATGCATGGCGACACGGTCGTGCGAGAGCCGCTTGCGGTGTTCATCAATATTATAAAGAGCGCAGAGGGCGTCATGGTACAACGCCTTGGATTTCTGAACAACCCTGAGGTGGAAGTCGATATCTTCCAGACAGGACAGCTTGTCGTCAAATGCCGGGATGGCAGAACGGCGGATCATCGACGCATTCAGAGGAAAGAAATGACCGGCGAGGAAATGCAGAAAAATATTGCCCGAGTCGCCGTCATACGGAAAATACTCGACCGGTGTGCCGTCACGAAAGACCTGTACATCGGAAATGACGATACCGACGGCCGAGACGGATTTTCGAAACGCATCCGTTTGATCTTTGAGCTTGTTGGGGAGAAACTCGTCATCGTCATCCAGGAAGGTGATGTACTCTCCGCGGGATAATTCAACGCCGGCGTTTCTCGCCGCACCGGGCCCGCGGAACACCTCGTGACGGATAGAATGGATTCTTTCATCGACGAACGATTCCACAACACGGGGAGTGTCGTCGGTCGATCCCTCGTCGATGACAATCAGCTCGAAGTCAGGAAAGGTCTGCGCAAGGACGCTTTTCATGGCCCGGGAGAGCAGTTGAGAGCGGTTTCGGGTAGGAAGAATAACGCTGACAACCGGATCTTTCGCGCCCATACGGAACGGTCAGCCGTTGACCTCCGCTGCAGTCGGCACGATCCACCAGGCAACCAGATAGCCGACGAGAAAGGGAATAATCCCTGTCACGAATGCAAGCACGACGGCGATCAGGCGAACGATTGTTGGATCAACTTCGAGGTGTTCGCCGATTCCGCCGCACACCCCGGCGATTTTTCGGTTTGTTTCGGAACGGTAGAGTCGTTTGACAGTGGTTTTCTTCATAATGAACACCTCAATAACGAAAAAAAGTCGCTTGGAAGCAAGAGGACCAGCGGTACAAGAAAAAATCCGTCTGCTCCTCTCGGACAGACGGATTCGAATGAAACAACCCCGCAAAGAGTTAGTGGCTCAACAGCTTGAACGTCCCTTTGTACGATTTCATCTTGACGGTCGGCCCGCCACCATGAATGGAACCGCGGAAACGCTCCTCATGCCGCGAGCGCCTGGTCGACCTCGAAATGAGTTCAAAGTCTGAATCAAGATCCACTCTCCGGCCAAGATCCGCATCCACGCTAAACCCCTCCCCTCGAGGGATCATAACTGCAATCTTTCCTTTATAGGTCTCCAATGAGCTCTCTTCCAAATCGGAAAACTCGATCTCGCACTTTCCTTTGTATGTTTCAAGATCGACCCCTCCCTTCAAATTCTTCACCTCCACAGTCCCTTTATAGGTGTACAGATCCGCACGGGATTCCAGATTGTTCACCGTGAGGTCCGATTTGTAATCCTTGATCTTCAGAGATGCGGTTGCGGGCATGGTGATCCGATAGTGGACAAATGGGAGATTCCCTGTGTCGCCGTCTAGAAAGCCGAAGAATCCCCGGGATCGGCGGCGCACCTTGCTATAGTCCGTCTTGATGCGAACCGATCCTGATGATCCATCGATTAGGATCTCAGTGTCGCGCACTTTTTCGTCCCCCCTCTCCTCCCAATCGTCGGCCTCTATACGGGCATGAATCTCCACTTCCGGCTTGTCCCACGTATCAAGCTTCACGCTTCCCTTGTACGTGTCGACGAACAGACGCCCGTCCAGAGTCAAGGGTACCGTCTTCTGAATCTCCCTGTGACTTTGCGCAACGGCAAAGGAAGAAAGAAGAACAACAGGAATGATTCGCAGGAGTATGACTGGAAGTCCCATGGTAGTCCTCCGGTTTTTCTCGTTCATACGAGGTTTGACCGGGCAAGTTGCGGAAAGGTTGGGCTAGATCTCCTCGGAATTCAGGCGGCGGAGGCGTTTCTTGCGGCTCTGGAGCTTCTTGGATCGAATCCGGCGATCATGTGAGGCGTGTGTCGGCTTTGTCGGCGTTCTCTTTTTACGCGGTCTGAGAGCTTTTCTAAGAAGTTCCGCAAACTTCTCTACCGCCATCTCCTTGTTTTTCCATTGACTCCGGGATTCTTGAGCCACAACACGCAGAATGCCCCGGGAATCGATCCTTGATCGAAGGGCTTCAAGGAGAACCGAACGCTGCCGATCGGAAAGGCTGGGAGATGACCGGACATCAAACTCCAGTTCTACCCGGGTCTCGAGCTTGTTGACGTTCTGCCCACCGGGGCCGCCGCTGCGGGAAGTACGAAAACGAAGCTCGGCCGTCGGGATTGAGAGAGTCTCATTGATAATAATCTGATTGAAATTCATCAAAACAAACCCTGCGAATGGATGGGTTACAGCCTTAGATCAAAAGCTTTCCGTCCTCCATGATCTTCTTCTCATCGAACCATACCGCAGGAGAGTACACCAAACCGTCAAGGTGGCTTTGAACATTGACCGATCCGCCCATGGTCATGTTATCGCCGAACGCGATA
Source organism: Ignavibacteriales bacterium (assembly GCA_016186715.1). Classification (GTDB taxonomy): domain Bacteria; phylum Bacteroidota; class Ignavibacteria; order UBA10030; family UBA10030. The sequence continues at coordinate 76,055 of JACPLA010000100.1, forward strand.
TGAATCGTCCCGAGCACTTTTTCATCTTCAAGAATCACTCCGGTGATTTTTGCCCTGTCATTCGTCCCGATGCCGAATTCCGCAACATTGCGGGAAAGGGGCCCATGGATGGTCAGTAACTCAACCAGCTTCTTGGCTTCAGCCCCTCCCGTGATTTCTTTCGCATACCCGTTCTTGACCCGAATCTGAATCGGCTGGGAAAGGATTCCGATCCCTGCCATCGAACCATCGACGACGACGATCCCCTCAGACTGGTCCTCCAGCGGAGCCAGAAACGCTTCACCCGTTGGAAGATTTCCGCCCATCCCCTTTTCCCGAAACAGCCCATGACTGCGAATGGCTTTTCTCCCCTCAACGGGCATGGAGATGTCCGTCCCTGCCGGCGAAGTCACCCTGATGACTGAAGTTTTCTCCATCAGATCGCCAAGCTTGTTGGTCAGATTGGCGATCTTGAAGTAGTCGGCATTCATACACCGCACCATCATGTCTTCGGTAACACCCGGGAGCGTTGCGACCCGTACCCCCTTTGCCTGCGCCGACCTCTTGGCGTTCGTGTGCGTCATGGATTTGCTGGTGGGGATGAGGATCAGATCCATCTTCTGCATCAGATCGGCGACTTCAGGGGGCGGCTCTTCGCCGTGCGTCCGACGCGGCGTGATCTCAATCAGAAAAACAGGATTGCCGGCCGACTGCGTTACTTCGAATATCGCCTGTCCGATCAGCCGGCACGGCTCGTCGGTAACTACGGCGACCCGTTCGCCAGGTCGTAGTCCCATGCAATCTCTGACTGCGATCAGCGCCGCCGATTTCAATTCCTTTGAGATACTCACATGGATTCTCCAGGAGCCGCGAAGGACCCATTGCGAAGGAACCAACCACCAAATAGCAAATCACAAACAAAAATCAAGCACCATATGAGAAATTCCAAGGTCAGCATTTTCTCCATTTGATATTGATGATTCGGATTTGTTTGGTCCTTGTCATTTGTGATTTGGAATTTCACCGCCGACCCGTATTCCCGGGTACTGATCTCTCTAACCCCGTTGGGGTTGTAGGAGTTGTCACAACAGTGGCCTACTTTCCTCACCGCTGCCCGTTATGCTCCCGTCTTCGTCGTGATGGTTTCAAGCCCGTGACCTCCGGGTCCTTTTTCGCTTCTCCAAAGCAGATAGGAAAACAAAAGCCCAAACGCTCCCAGTCCGGTAAAAAGCCACATGCCCGGCGCGTAGCCCGAAGGA